>NZ_JACHIW010000006.1 GCF_014203395.1 Saccharopolyspora phatthalungensis | reverse complement strand
CCGCCTCCGAATTCCTCCTTGCCCCAGCTGCCCGCCCCACATCCCGCTCCCTCCTCCTGAACACCGCAATCCACTTATTTCCCCACGACGCGCTCTTCCCGAACACCCCAGCCAACGACTTACCTGTGTGTGGCTCACCCGCATCACGAGCACGCCGCAGCTCCGCCCACACCGCCTCCAGCGCCGCATCTCCCACGAGCGGTTGCGCCTCGGTCGTACTACCTTCCCCCTGCTTGAACTCCGCAAGCCGGTCCTTACCCCACGACGCACTCTTTTCGAACGCCTTCCCCAACGTCTGTCCGCTATGAGGCTCACCCCTCTCATCAGCACGACGCTCCTCCCCCCACACCGCCGCCAACTCCACCGTCGACTTGCTCTCTCCCCTAACCGCCGGCCTACCTCCTTCCCTCCTCCTGAACTCCGCAAGCCGATCCTTACCCCACGACACACTCTTTTCGAACGCCTTCGCCAACGTCGCTCCGTTGTGGGGCCTGCCCGCTTCACGAGCACGGCGTGCCTCCGCCCACACCTTCTCCCGCTCCCGATACAGCACCTCCGCCCGACTCACACCCGCCTCCTTCCGGTACTCCGCGAGCCGCTTATAGCCCCACCTCGAGCTCCCGCCGAACACTTCCCCCAACGACGGACCTGTGTGAGGCTGACCCGCCTCATCAGCACGACGCACCTCCGCCCACACCTCCTCCAAATCCACCACCCGGCCCCGCCCCACGGCCTTCGCCGGGGGCACGCGCCGAGGAGACTGCGCCCCGGGCTCAGCATCCTCATCAGCACCGGCCTGCGAACCAGCACCAGCCGCAGGTGAATCCACCCCCGCCCCAGCATGCACGCCCAGCGAGTCACCCTCCGTACCAAGCCAAACCGCCAATTCCCGCGAGAACCGCCGGGCCTGAGCAACGCCCTGCTCCAGACGCCTCGCCGCCACCAGCTCAACCACCTCGGCAACCGAAACGAGCCCATGACCGGCCAGCTGCGTCACATCATGCGTGTGCTGCACCAGCGCCAACGCCGGCTCACGCGGCCCAACCACCAACCGCGCCCGCTCAATCTCCCGCCGCAAATCCCGGACCGACCACTGCGCCACACCCCCCGCCACAACCTCCCCCCGCACACCCGACCCTGCCACGGCCATGCCCGCCACCGACCGAGACTCCGCCACCCCCGACACCGACCCCCCATCCGGCAGATCCCGCCGCGCCGCTCCCGCCGAACCCGGCACAGCAGCAGAAGGCCCCACACCTAGACCCTTGCCCCCCTCGACAAACCGCTCCCCCGCCTCGATCCACCCCGACTCACCCACCGGCCGAGGACGAGACCCATCCGCGGCAGCAAACCACCTCCGCCACGGCTCCCGCCCCACAAGCGGGACGCCGTCCGGATTCATCTGACCGTGCGGAACCCGGCTCGTCGTGGACAGCGCGGGGTCCGGCGATGGACCAGAGGCGTGACCAAAACCAGCGGAGGTGTCCTGCGCAGCTTCGGCAGGCTCATTCCGTTGCGCACCAGGATTGTCCACATCAGACAACCGAGATCCGGTGTGATCGCCGCCAGAAGCCCAGACCGGCGGTGTATCCTCACCGACCCGCCCAACCGCATGCTCAGCCGAGTGCGCCGGTGGCGGTGCACCGGGCCCGACATGCTCAACGTCCACCGCAGGCGGATATGCCGGTGGCGGTGTACCAGGCCGGGCATGTTCGGCATCCGGAGTTGCAGACCAGTACGGCGGTGGCGGTGTAAAGGCCCGGTTTTTATCTGGCCTCACCAGCACATCCGAGCCGACAGTCCCGGAGTGCGGCGCCAGCGGGAAGTCCTCGGACTTCTCGGTGATTCCGGTCTTGCCATCCTCATCCCACCGGACACCACCGTCCACACGGCCATCGGCCGCGGTGGACTCGCCCCGGACGGGCCGGTCACTCGTCACGTCCTGACCATGCGACGGCTTCCCAGAATCCGGGCCCACACCCCCCTGCCCCAGATCACCAGCAGAAGCCGCGCTGGAGCCAACACCAACCGAACCGGCTGGGGTTCCTAGACCCGCACTAGCCGAAGTCGTGGGCCGAGGGGCCTCGACATGCCCGGCCCCAGAACGACCATCCGCTGACATAACGCCCGAATGCGACACCCCCGCAGCACCAGCCGACGACGAAACCACCCGAGCATCCGGTACCCGATCCCTGCCTTCAGCAGCCCCGGTCTTGCCGCCCTCCGTCCCAACCACACCAGCACGGAAACCACCAACACCACCCGAAACCGCAAACTCCTTGCCTTCACCGGTTTCCAACTCAGAATCCGACGACAACAAAGGAGCCTTCTCGTCACCACTGATCGAACCGTCCCGATAACGCCTACCCGGCGGTATCAACTCACCCCGCAACACCAGACCCGCCAACCTCCCCGCGCCCGAAGCCACCGACTCCGACACCCCCGCCGTGAACGAAAACGGATTCAGCTGCACACCCTGACCACTGGCCACCCCATATGCCAACTCACCCACCATCTCCGTCAAACCCTCCTCCAACGACTCCCCCAGCCCCCGACCAAACCGCGCCGCCCACATTCCTCGCACCGACATTCCCGCGTACGAATCCACCGCCTCCGCCACCACATCCGCAAACTTCGCCAACCCCGATATTGGATTGAACTCCGCATTCTCCTCGGCAGCCCGCCGCGCCGCCGCCTCCAACAACTCCCGATCCACCTGATCACCCAGACCCGCGACCAGCACCCGCGCCACCGACTTGCCCACCACATTGCCCAACGCCGACAACGGCAACCCCACCCCCGCCGACATCGCCCCCACACCCGCCGCATCCCGCGTCCACTGCGCCGACCAGCCGTGCTTGCCCTCCGCCACCAGCACACCCTGTGCCACGACGTCCGGCAGCACGTTCAACCCCACCCCCATCCCCGCACACACCGCCAACCGCATAAACAACTGACCCCACCACCGCGACAACACAAACCGCATCACCGCCACCCGCGCCGCCAACCACGCCAACGACGCCCCACCCGTCGCACCCGCCATCGCCACCGCCCACGCAATCTCCCCCAACAACACCAACAACCCACCCACCGTCACAAACTTCAAATACTTCACCTGCCACCCCACATCCCGCACAAACACCCCCAACCCCCGCAACGCCGAACCCGAGACCTCCAACGCACCCACAAAACCCCCCACATTCTCCGCAAACCGATCCGCCGCCTTACCCGAAAACTCACCCCGCGCCCGCGCCACCACCTCCCGTAGCCCATCCCTCAAACCCTCCACCGCACCCGCACCCGACACCAACGCCTCCCCCACCGCCAGCAACGCATCCTCATCCGCATCCGTCATATCCTCACCCGTCAACACCTGAAAAAGCCGCCTCACCTCCTCCGGCACCATCACAGACACACAAACCACCCACTCAGAAAACGTCGGAACCTAAGAAAACCACGACCCGCCCCGCAACCGCCCCACCCACCCCGCGCGATACGGACACCGCCACACTCCACCAACGCGCGGCGGGAACAACGGCAAACGGCCGAATGTCCTGAGCCATCCGGCACACAAGCGTCATCAACGTCCCCACGACAAGACCACGTGTCCTACGAAGCAGCACGGTTCAACACTTCACCTAAAACGCGCCGGTCCCCATCGAACCGCCACTTTCACGGCCGGGAACATGACCTTTTAACCTTCGTGTGGATCACGAGCAGCAGCATAGATGCATAGCGGCATCGGTAGTTTGCGGCATCGCTGATGAACTGCACACATCACACCGGTAGCGCGTACCGACCACGGGTCCCTGACCGCCCGACACCAAGAGTCCGGCCATCGCTGACCCGCTCGGCGAACGCAACGCGCCTTGCCCGAATGTTCCCGCCAATGTGCACCCCAACACCCGACGCCGTTAAGCCGAGAAGCCTGCGGACCAGGGCCGAACAAAGACGCCGCCCACCAACACCCGGCCAAGCACTTGTCCGGCATCCGGCCGGCCAAGCCGAGCAGCAGTTCGCTCCCCAGTTCCCGGAGTCCGCCACCCGCCACGCCCCTCCGGTTCACGGACCAGCCAGCACGGCACCGTCCGACGACGCCTCTGGTGTCCATCGCCGGGAGAAACGCCGATTTCGCGTGAAAACGCCGGGGCCGCTCCCACAACCGCGGTGGTACGACTGCGGTTGTTGCTCGACACGCGCGGGTGCACTACAGGTGTGACGCTTTCCCAATACGCTCAAAACCCACCTGGCTTCCCCAAAATTGCGAGGAACTCTCAAATGCGGCGTCACTGCACCGAATGTGGTTCGTGTTTGCGCGCAGGCAATTCCGATACAACATGTGCCCCATGCCGCCGGACAAAACCACTGGTTCCGGCAGGCTTCTACGACACACCCGAACTCCAGAACGCCCTCCGGAATTACGACTTCCGCCAAGTATTTCCGGCCGTACGCAAGGCCGCAGGACTCTCCCAGCAACGGTTCGCCGAACTCACCGGCATCACCCAGCAGATGATCTCGCTGGTCGAACGAGGCAAGCGGAACCTGCGGGACGTACTCCATATCGCACAACTCGCCAACGCACTACGCATACCGCCCCATCTGTTGGGTTTTGGCACCGAATCTGGCAGCCTGGACCCCAATAGGGAGGTGAGCCAGGTGGAACGCAGAGACTTCCTCTCAATCGTCCTCGGGATCACGATGAGCTCCACGCTCCATCCCGACATCGCCCGCCTGAGTGAGATGCTGCCCGCCCAGACCGACTCGATCCGGCGACGCCGCATCGGCGTAGCCGACGCCGAGGCAATCGAGAACATGACCGACTGGTTCCGCCAAACCGTCTACGCACAAGGCGGCGGACTAATCCATTCGGCCGCCCTCGCACAGCTACAAGCGGTCCGTTCCTTCGACAACGCACTCTGCACCGACGAAGTCCGAGCACGCGTCGACCTGGCGATCGCAGACCTGGCGCGGATCGCGGGCTGGGCCTTCTGGGACACCGAAGCACACGATCAAGCCGAACGGCTATGGCTTTTCGCCCTCAACCGCGCCAGACGAGCCGAACAACACCCCCGAAGCACCGACCTGACGGTAGCGGTGCTGCTCGACAGCGCGTACCAGGTCCTGCGACAGCGCCACGACCCCAGCCGCCAGGCGCGCTCGGCGCTACGCCTGGTCGAGCACGGCTTCAACGTCGCGAATACCAGCATCCACAGCGCGAGCGCAAGCGTACGCGCTGAACTCCACTCCAAACGGGCTTACTGCCACGCTACACTCGGCAACGCTGACCAGTGCCACGACGAGTTGAACCGAGACGCCGAGGCGTTCACTGCGATCCAGCCGGACAACGTGCCGCCCTGGGACCGCCACATGACCGAAGCCGAAATCGCCTCGCACCGGGCGCTCGCGCTGGGTCTGCTGGCCCGCACCCAGCCCGAATTCGTCCCGACAGCAATCGAACAACTAGACGCCGTCATAAACGACCCCAACCTCACCTACGCACGAACACGCGCATCCCACCTCCCCACCCTGTCCGCGCTCTACATCCGCGACGGAGACCTCGACACCGGCATCCGGATCGGCCACGAAGCAATCACGGCCGTCAACGGGCTTTCATCGCGCCACATGCGAGGCCGCTTGCAGGCCATCGCCGACGCCGCCGAGCCCTTCGCCGCGAAATCATCCGACATGGCGCAACTGCGCACGGAAGTTCACGCCGCCGTCCACGACACCCAGGCATAACCCAACACTGGGTTGACGATTTCAATGGAAATCAGCGCGCTGATTTCCATTGAAATCGCTCGCACCGGGCCAGGAACTTCGGCGTCGCGTCCCGTCGTCGTCGGTAGATACCCTCCCCGGCCCACCCTCCGCCGAAACGTCGTCACCGAACCCCGCCGCCGGCGGTTCAGACACCGGGCCCGAAATCGGCTTGTCCACGGCGTTTACCCCAGGCCAGGACAGACGGCGCAGGGAGTCATTACCGTGTGGGAAACCATCCAGCCCCGGCGAATCAGCCGAACCGACACGAACACCGACCACGCGATCGCCCGACACCCGCAACCGATCCAGCCGCTCCCGCAACCGATCCCACTCATCCTCCGACACCACACCATCGACATCGGAATCCTCTGCACCCGCCCGCACCGACACCTCATCACGCGGCCTCGGCAGGAACCCACCCCCCACCGGGCCCGCACCGGCACTCACACCCAACGCCGTAGCCATCAACCCCGACAACCTGCGCCGCAACGCATCAACAGCCGCCACATCATCCCGATCCCGCAACAACTGATGCGCAATCACACGACGAAACGAAGGAACTTCCCCAAGGGTACTGCCAAGGCGCTGCGCCGCCTCCAGCAACAAACCATCCACAGCCTCATCCCCGTACACACCCCGCCCCTCCTCCAACACCGCACTCGCCGCACCATCCAACTCCACCAACTCCCCAAGCTCGACATCAGCCCGAGCCTGAGCATCCGCCTGCTCCCGCAGCCCCACCACATCCGCACGCCGGTACGAAAGACCCGACGCGATATTCAACCACCGCACGATCTGCCGGCTCACCACGGCCCGATACTCCGGCGGCGCAACGGCCGAAAGACGCCGCAACGACGCCGCCGCCGCATGACACCGAGACGTCAACCCAGCCTTGGCATCCCCCGTAAAATCAACAACTTCCAGACCGTCGCCGCCCCCACTCATCCACACCGGGGCTCCGAAGCGATGAGCCGTGTCCGCACCGACCGCATCACTCAACCCGGTCTCGTCACCCGAACCCACCCCGGCCCCCCACGACCAGTCAACGCTCGCCGGATCAATCGGCCAGGCCCCCGAATCAGCCACCGGACCAGACGCCTCAGAGGGCGCCTCCTTCGACCTAGTGCTCTCCTGCGGAGCCACGTCCTCGGTAGCGTGCACGAACGATCCAGCCGCTTCTGCCGTGGACACCCCCGAAACCAGCCCCGACGACCCCGCCTCAACCACCCCTGCGGCCGGCTGACCCTCCACGGCACTGCCACCCACACCCCAACCCAACCGATCAGCCCGCACCCGCTCCACCAACGCCGCAGCCTGACTCACCCGCCGACGCAAATTCCCCACATCCGCGCCACCCAACTCACCCCGTCCCAACCGCACCCACCACTCCTCCACCCGCGCACGCAACCCAGGCTCATACCCCACCGGCGCACCAACCAACAACCCCCGCAACGAACCCACCAACCCCACCAACTCCGAAACCAACCCCGACCGCTGCACCCCAACCACATCCACACCCGCCGCCGAGGTCTCCGGAACCGACCCACCGCGTTCCGAACTCCGGAACTCCGCAAGCCGCCGCGTACCCCACGAACTACTCTTTTTGAACGCCTTCCCCAACGTTTCACCGGTGTGGGTCTCACCCGCGTCACGAGCCCGACGCAGCTCCGCCCACACCGCCTCCCGATTCCGCTTCACCGCATCCCCCCGACTCGCGCCCCCCTCCCTCTCCCGGAACTCCACGAGCCGATGATCACCCCACGACCTACTCTTCCCGAACTTGGCCGCCAACGATTTACCGCTGTGGGGCTGGCCCGCACCATCAGCCCGACGAAGCTCCGCCCACACCGGCTCCAACTCCGCTTCCCGTTCCCGCTTCACCTCCTCCGCCCGACTCAGACCCCCCTCCAGTAGCTTCCGGAACTCCGCGAGCCGCAGCAAACCCCACGATCCGCTCTTGTTGAACGCCTTCCCCAACGATTCACCGGTGTGGGTCTCACCCGCGTCACGAGCCCGACGAAGCTCCGCCCAGACCCGCTCCAACTCAGCCTCCCGCTTCGTCACGTCCGCCCGACTCACGCCCCCCTCGATCCTCTTGAACTCCGCAAGCCGCTGATCAGCCCACCTGAGACTCCTTCCGAACTTGATCCGCAACGTCTCACCATTGTGGGGTTCGCCCGCGTCACGAGCCCGACGCAGCTCCGCCCACACCCGCTCCAACTCCGCCTCCCGCTCCCGCTTCGCCAACTCCGCCGGGACAACCCCCACCTCCTCTTTCCTGAACTCCCTAAGGTGCTCCCAACCCCACGACTTGCCCTTTCCGAACTTGGCCGCCAACGACGGACCGGTGTGGGGCTCACCCGCCTGATCAGCACGACGTACCTCCGCCCACACCTCCTTCGGATCCGTTTTCCGCTCAGCCGCACCCTTTCTGAACACCGCAAGCCTATCGACGCCCCACGACCTGCTCTTTCCGTACTTGCCCGCCAACGACTTGCCGGTGTGGGGCTCACCCGCCTCTTCGGCACGACGCAGCTCCGCCCACACCTCCCCGGCTCCCGGCCCCCGGCTCCGCTTCGACCGTTGCGACTCAGCGTCCTCATCATCCGGCTCAGCAACACGACCCCGCTTGCGTCGGCTTCCTTCATCCACCGAAGACAACCCACCCACATCACCCGCAAACCCCCCAGCAGCAACCACATCCCCACGCCCCACCGACTGAGCCGGCATCTCACCCGCCTGACCGCCCTGAAGCTCACCCCACCCAAGACCCCACGCTTGCCCCAAGCTCGCCGGATCACCCCACCCCACCTCACCTACCGACTCCGCCCACCCCAGCAAAGCCCGCGCCGGCTCGGACTCCAACGGATCGGCCGACACAAAACCACCCAACCCCGCGGCAGAAACCGCCGACGACTCCCCACCCGGCGACGACTCCTCCGCACCGGCCGATGAATCCGACCCCGCCCCAGCGCGAACAGTCAAGGCCGTCCCCCGCGAACCCAACCTCTCCGCCAACTCCCGCGAAAACCGCAACGCCTCAGCACGACCGAACCCACGAACCTGCTCCGCAACCTGCTCCAGCACCTCGTCCAGGACACCGTCACGCGCCAGCCGCACCACATCATGCGTCCTCCGCACAACCCCCACCGCAACATCACGCGGACCCAACGACGCCTTCGCGGCGTTACCCCGGGTACTGGGCCCGGACACCGCAACATCTGCCGAGGACGACTCGGTAACCACCGCAGACCGTTCAGCCTCAACCATGTCCATGCCCACGGCCGATGGGTCTTGCAAGCCACTCCCAGACCGGAACTTCTTCCTGAACTCGGCAAGGCGCGCCAAACCCCACGTCTGGCTCTTCCCGAACTTCCTTGCCAGCGATACACCGGTGTGGCAGTCACCCGCCGCCTCAGCACGACGCACCTCCGCCCACACCCGCTCCAACTCCGCAGCCCGCTCCCGCTTGGCCACCTCCGCCCGACCCGCATTCCCCTCCCGCTCGCTCAACTCCTTGAGCCGCTGCTTACCCCACGACTTGCTCTTTCCGAACTTGGCCCCCAATGAACTGCCGCTGTGGGGTTGACCCGCCGCCTCGGCACGGCGCACCTCCGCCCACACCGGCTCCAACTTCGCGTCCCGCTCCCGCTTGGCCACCTCCGCCGGATCTCCATTCCCCGCCCGCTCCCGGAACTCCGCAAGCCGCTCGTACCCCCACGCATTACTCTTCTTGAACTTGGCCGCCAATGACGGACCGGTATGGGGCTCACCCTCGTCAAGAGCACGACTCGCCTCCGCCCACACCGCCCCCAAATCAGCCCCCCGCATCCGCTGCCCCGCACCCGCCCGGGACGCACGCCGACCAGACGGCCTCCCCTGCTCCGTAGCGTCATCACCCGAGTCCGCAACCCGAGCCCCTTCGCGCCCACCGCTTTCACTCAACGCGGCCGATCCACCGGGAACGTCCGAAAGTTCCTCAGCCGCAAGCACATCCAAGCCCGATTCCGCCGCCAGCAGGTCATCCGTTCGGCCGCCCGGAACCTCATCCCACTCAAAATTCGACGGACCAAAGATCTGCGGGTCAAGTGCCCACGAACCCGGATCACCCGCCGACTCAGCCCAGTCCAGCAATGCGCGTGCCGGCTCGGACTCGAACAGATCAAGCGCCGCCACATCACCCATCGACTCATCAGCCGTCGCACGCGAATCCGCAACGCCCTGCGCTTCCCGCCCGCTGCGGGCCACTCGATTCATGCTCTGCTCGCCGGCCCTGAACTCCGCAAGCCGCGCATAACCCCACGAACTGCTCTTTCGAAAAGCCTTCGCCAACGTCGCACCGGAATGGGGCTCACCCGCCTCATCGGCACGACGCAACTCCGCCCACACGGGCTCCAACCCCGCATTCCGCGACCCGGCAACCAACTGCGCCGGGGTCGTACCGCCCTCCCGCCTGCTGAACTCCGCGAGCCGTTGCCTTCCCCAAGGCGCGCTCTTTCCGAACTTCGCCGCCAACGTCGTACCGGTGTGGGGCTCACCCGCCGCATCCGCACGACGCAACTCCGCCCACACCTTCTCCCGCTCTGCATCCCGCTTCTGCTGAACCAACTCCGCCCGACTCAGGGCGCCCTCCCGTTCCCGCAACTCCTTAAGCCGCTGCCTACCCCACCAGTTGCTCTTTCCGAACTTGGCCCCCAATGACTGACCGGTGTGGGGCTCACCCGCCGCATCCGCACGACGCAACTCCGCCCACACCTCCTCCGGCTCCCACTTCGCCGTATCAGACCGGCGCAATTCCTGGCTGTCCTGCCGGAACATTCTGAGCTGCTTATAGCCCCACCCTTTGCGCATTCCGAACTTGGCCCCCAATGACTCGCCGGTGTGGGGCCCACCCGCCTCATCCGCACGACGAACCTCCGCCCGCACCTCCTCCAAAAGCGCTGCCCGCTCCCGCTTGGCCACGTCCGCCTGACCAGCCTCCCCCTCCCGTTCCCGCAACTCCTTAAGCCGCTGCTTACCCCACCAGTTGCTCTTTCCGAACCTGGTCCCCAACGACTGACCGGTGTGGGGCTCACCCGCCTCATCCGCACGACGAACCTCCGCCCACACCTCCTCCGGCTCGACCGCGCGCGTCCGCTTTGCCGCGTTCCCCCGCGGCGCCCGAGGACCAGACGGCCGCTCAGACTCATCATCCGAGTCTGCGACACGACGCCGCCTGCTCCCGCTGCCTTCAGCCGCCGAAGCCAGCTCACCCGCATCCGCCATGGAGGGCCACCCACTCGGATCATTCGCAAACCACCCGGTCGCAACCACATCGGCACCCGGTACCGACGCGCCCGCCGCCAGCACATCACCGGCTCGACCAGCCTGAACCTCATCCCACCCAAAATCGAATGACTGCCCAACGCCGAACGGATCAAACGGCCACGACCCCACCTGCCCGACGGAAGACAACCCACCGCGATCATCCCCAACCCAATCGGCCGCGAGCACATCCGAGTCCGACGGGCCCGCGGCCAGCACATTATCCCTTTGACCGCCCAGATTCTCATTCCACTCGAAGCCCAACGACCGTTCAATACGCAACGGATCAGCCGACCACGCCCCCGCATCAGCCATCGGATCGGCCCACTCCGGCACAGCGTGGCCGGGCTGGGACTCGGACTGCTCAAAGGTCACCGACCCGCTTACCGGGTCTGCATCCGCCGAGTGCGAAGCCTCAGTGCCTGCCGAGGTATCCTCGGGTGAATCCGGCCCCGCTCCGGCGCGAACGGCCAGCCCCGTCCCCTGCGAACCCAGCGTGGCCGCCAACTCCCGGGAAAACCGCAACGCCTCAGCTCGACCGGACTCACCTAGCCTGGTCGCAACCCGATCCACCACCTCATCCAAGACACCCGCACGCGCCAGCCGCACCACATCATGCGTCCCTCGCACAATCCCCGCCGCAACATCACGCGAACCCGGCAATACCCCCGACTCCGCCGTCTCCCCCTGAACGCCCGTCTCAGCCATAGCCGCGGCCGAGGACCGCTCAGCAGCCAACCCGGACCGTTCAGCCACAATCGCATCCGCGGTCGGCGAACCTTCCGCTGGCGCGCCACTTCCAGACGTCAACGGCTCCGCCTCCGAACTGCCGTTCTCCGCCTTCCTGAACTCGTCAAGCTGCCACAGACCCCAAGACGTACTCCGTCTGAACTTGGCTCCCAACGACTTTCCCGTATGGGGCTCACCCGCGCTGCGGGCGCGACGCAGCTCCGCCCACACCTCCTCCCGCTGCTGCTTCAGCACATCCGCCGGACTCCCTTCTCCCTCCCTCCGCCTGAACTCCGCAAGCCGCTGCACACCCCACGATGCGCTCCTACCGAACCTGTTCCCCAACGACCTGCCACTGTGCGGCTCACCCGCATCACGAGCACGACGGACCTCCGCCCACACCTCCTCCCGCTTCCGCTTCTCCGCGTCCGCCCGACTCGTCCCCTCCTCACGCGCTGGCCGCACCGCGACATCACGTGAACCCGGCAACACCCCCGGATCCGCCATCTTTGCCTGAACACCAGCCATAGCCGCAGTTGCCGAGGACAACCCAGCAGCCGACCCCAACCGCTCAGCCACAACCGCGCCTTCCCCCGGCACACCGCGCCCAGACCCCACCCCCTTCAGCCTTTTGGCCTCGGCAAGTCGCTCCTCGCCCCACGAACTGCTCTTTCCGAACTTGGCTCCCAACGCCGCACCGGTGTGGGACTCACCCGCCGCATCCGCACGACGCACCTCCGCCCACACCGCATCCCGCTCCGCATCCCGCTCCCGCTGCGCCACCTCCGCCCGACTCACACCCCCCTCGCTCGCCCTGAACTCCGAGAGCTGCGCATAGCCCCACGACGCGCCCTTCCGGAACTTCCTCCCCAACGTCACGCCGGTATAGGGCCGACCTGCGTCACGAGCACGGCGCATCTCCGCCCACACCGCCTCCCGCCTCAGCTTCACCCCTTCCGCCCGGCTCTTTCCCCCCTGTCTTCCCCTGAACTCCCTAAGCCGTACGAGGCCCCACGACGAACCCTTTCCGAACTTCCTCCCCAACGACTCACCGGAGTGGACCTGACCCGCCTCATCGGCACGACGCAGCTCCGCCCACACCGCCCCCAAATCCACCTCCTGCTTCCGCTTCACCGCAACCGCATTGGTCACCGCCCAACCGGACGGCCTAGCGGGCTTAGCATCCTCATCATCCGAATCATCGACACGACGCCGCTTGAGTCCGCCAGTTCCACCCAGCGCAGGCAACCCACCCGCATCCACGGCGGAGGAATATCCACCCGAATCGCCTGAATACCACTCGGCCGCAACCACCTCCGCACCCGGTCCCCACACACCCTCCGCCACAGTGTGACCCCCCTGGGCCGCATCCCACCCAAGACCCAACGACGGCCCGAAGCCCAACGGATCAACCGACCACGACCCCGCCTCCCAATCTGACGACAACCCACCCGAATCGCCTGCAAACCATTCGGCCACAGCCGGATCCGTGCCCGCCACCGACATACCTTCCGGCAGCGCGTCATCCGGTTGAACGGCCCGAGTCTCGTCCCACCCAAAATTGAACGGCTGTCCGACGCTCGACGGATCAACCGACCAGGATCCGCCATCATCAGCCGACTCAGCCCAGCCCAGCAACGCGCGCCCCGGCCCAGACTCGATCGGATCGAACGTCACCAAGCCGTCCCTCACATCAGCAGCCTCCAGCGAATCCGCAACTCCCATCTGTGAATTCTCGCCACCGGCCGGTGAATCCGGCCCCGCTCCGGCGCGAATAGCGAACCCCGTCCCCTGCGAACCCAGCCTGGCCGCCAACTCCCGGCAAAACCGCAACGCCTCCTCACGACCGAACTCACGAACCCGCTCCGCAACCTGATACACCACGTCGTCCAAAGAGCCCTCACGCGCCAGCCGGACCACATCATGTGTCCCTCGCACAATCCCCACCGCAACATCACGCCAACCCGACGACACGTCCGCTGGCTCCCCCTGACCAGGGGATTCAGCCACACTCGCACTCTCGGCCGACTCAGTTTCCGCCGGCATTCCGCCCTCAGACGCCGCGAAAGCAGAACCACCGCCCTCCCTGCTCCGGAACTCCGCAAGCCGCACCCTGCCCCACGACGCGCTCTTCTCGAACTTGTTCCCCAACGACTTACCCGTGCGGGGCTCACCCGCGTCATGCGCACGGCGCACCTCCGTCCATACCTCCGCAAACTCCTCCTCCCGCGCCCTGGAAACCGACTGCGCCTGGGGCGTACCGCCCTCCCTCCTCCGGAACTCCGCAAGCCGCACCCTCCCCCACGACGCGCTCTTCTCGAACTTGTTCCCCAACGACTTACCCGTGTGGGGCTCACCCGCGTCATGCGCACGGCGCACCTCCGTCCATACCTCCGCAAACTCCTCCTCCCGCGCCCTGGAAACCGACTGCGCCTGGGGCGTACCGCCCTCCCTCCTCCGGAACTCCGCAAGCCGCTCCTTACCCCACGTCTCGCTTTTCTCGAACTTGGTCGCCAATGACGCACCGGTGTGGGGCTCACCCGCCTCACGAGCACGACGCACCTCCGCCCACACCGCCTCCAGCACCACATGCCGCGCCTGGGCAATCAACTGCGCCTGGGTCGTACCGCCCTCCCTCCTCCGGAACTCCCCAAGACGCGCGTAACCCCACGCTTTACTCTTCCCGAACTTCTTCCCCAACGACTCACCGGTGTGGGACTCACCCGCCTCACCAGCACGACGCAACTCCACCCACACCGCATCTCGCTGCCGCTGCGCCGACTCCGACCGGCTCACATCCCCCTCGATCGCCCTGAGCTCCGCAAGCCGCTGCGCACCCCACGGCGCACTCTTCCCAAACACCTTCGCCAGCGACTTGCCCGTGTGCGGATCACCCGCCTCACGAGCACGACGCACCTCCGCCCACACCTTCTCCAACTCCGCCTCCCGCACCGCGGCAGCCGACTGCACCGGGGGCGTACCCCCGTCCCTCCTCCGGAACTCCGCAAGCCGCTGCCTGCCCCACGCCGAGCCTTTCCCGAACCTTGTCCCCAACGACTCACCGGTGTGGGACTCACCCGCCGCACGAGCACGACGCAACTCCACCCACACCGCCTCCAGCCCCGCATCCCGGTCTTTCTGCGCCAACTGCAACCAATCCACACCCCCCTCTCGCTCTCTGAACTCCGCCAGCAGCGGATATGCCCATGCCCTACCCTTCCCGAACTTCTTTGCCAATGTCGCACCGTTGTGGGGCTCGCCCGCTTCCTGGGCACGACACAGCTCCGCCCACGCCGCCTCCCGCTCCGCCTCCCGCATCCGCTTCCTCGCACCCTGCCGGGGCACGCGAGGGCCAGGCGGCCTCTCAGACGCAACACCTTCATCGCCAGCGCCATCAACACGCCGCCGCTTGCGCCCGCTATTTTCCCCCACAGATCCATCCCCCTCATCCGCCGAAGACAACCCACCCGAAGCATCCGCAAATCCTTCACCCGCAACAACATCCGCATCCGCGACCGAGGGACCAGCACCCAGCACATCATCCGTACGACCACCCGAAACCCCACGCCACCCGAAACCCCACGACTCCCCTAAGGTCGATGGATCAACCGACCACCAATCCGGGTCGTCGGCGAACGACAGGCCACTCGGAGCGTCCGCAAACCCTTCACCCGCAACAACATCCGCGACCGAGGGATCAGCACCCAGCACATCATCCCAACGACCACCCGAAACCTCATCCCGCCCAACACCTTCCCCGACACTCAACGCATCGACCCGCCTCGACCCCACGTCGTCCGCGCCCGCAAGCGACAGATCCGCACCCGACACATCGTCCGGTCGACCATCCGAAACGACGTCCCAGCCAAAACCCAACGACGGCCCAAAGTCGGACGGATCAACCGTCCACGACCCCACATCGCCCGTCGACTCCGCCCACTCCAGCAAGTCACGCCCCGGCCCGGAGCCGAACGGATCAACCATCATCAAGCCACTCGCCGATTCATCAACAGCGGCCGCCGAATCCGCAATGTTTGCCTGGGAATTCTCGGCGCCTCCCGGCGAGTCCGAACCCGCTCCGGCGCGAACGGCCAACCCGGTCCCTTGTGAACCCAGCCTGGCAGCCAACTCCCGGGAGAACCGCGATGCCTCGGCACGACCCGACGTACGAAGGCTCTCCTCAACCTGCTCCACCACCTTGGCCAACGCGCCCTCACGCGCCAGCCGCACCACATCATGCGTTCCCCGCACAATCTCCACCGCAACAACGAACGAACCCAACGCCGCCCCCGACTCCGCCGTCTCCCCCTGAGCACTCGACTCGGCCACGGCCCGCTCTGCCCCGGACAATTCAGCAGCCACCCCGGACCGCTCAGCCGCAACCACATCCACACCGACGCCCAACGCACCTTCGGTAGGCCTATCACTCCCAGACCCCGGTACCTCCGGAGCTGAATCGCCTACCTCGCTCGCCCTAAACTGCGCGATCCTCGCGTAACCCCACGAGACGCTCTTCCCGAACGCCTCCGCCAACGACTCACCGGTGGGCAGCTCACCTGCGTCACGAGCACGACGCAGCTCCGCCCACATCCGCTCCAACTCCGACTCCCGCTCCCGCCGCATCAACTCCGCCCGACCCACGCCCCCCTCCCGCTTTCGGAACTCCGCTAGCCTCGTATAACCCCACGAGACGCTCATGCCGAACTTGGCTGCCAAGGACTTGCCCGTGTGGGGGTCACCAGCTTGATCAGCACGACGCAGCTCCGACCACACCGCCTCCACATCACGGCCCTGCTTCACCAGGTCCAACCGACGCGAAGGACGACCAAGTGGCCTCTCGGACCCGCCACCCTCATCATCCGAATCATCAACACGACCCCGCTTACGCCCGCTACGCCCACCCACGCCAGAATCACCCGCATCTCCGGCCAAAGGCAACCGAACCGGATCATCCACAGACCACTCTGCCGCCACCGCGGGCGTACCCGCCATATGATCGCCAGAGGTCTCATCCCACCCAAAACCCGACGGCTGCCCGGCAGTCAACGGGTCAAATGACCACGTACCCAGGTCGCCAGCGAACGACAGGCCATCCGGATCATTACCAAACCCTTCGACCGCAACCGCTTCCGCGCCCGCTACCGGACGGCCCGCTGCCAGCGCGTCGTCCGCTTGACCAGCCAAAGGCTCACCGCGTCCAGAACCCGACGGATGCCTCGACGAATCAGCCAACCACCACGCCGTATCGACCGTCGACTCAGCCCACGCCAGCAAGGCGCGTTCGTGATCAGGCTCCAACGGATCAGACGTCACCATGCCGGGCAACGGATCGTCAGCGTATGGCTGCGAATCGGCAATTCCCGCAAAGGAATCCACATCACCCAGCAGAGAATTAGACTGCAACGGATCAGCAGCCATTGAGCCACGCAGCACATCAGCACCCGCCTGCGCATCTTCGCCAGCCACCGATGAACCCGCCCCCGCCGCAGCACGCACGGTTAACGAATCACCCTCCGTACCAAGCCAAGCCGCCAAGTCCCGGGAAAACCGCCGTGCTTCAACCACGCCATGTTCCAAATGCCTCGCCGCCACCAACTCAACAACCTCATCAACCGAAACAAGCTCATGCCCCACCAACTTCGTCACATCATGCGTATGCTGCACCACCAACAACGCCGACTCACGGGGCCCATCCACCCCCCACGCCCGCTCGATCTCCCGCCGCAAATCCCGCACCGACCACTGCGCCACGCTTCCCGCCACAGGCTCCCCCCGCACACCCGACCCAGCCACGGCCGCGTCCGCCACCGGCACAGCCTCCACATCCGGCAGATCCCGCAGCACCGCTTCCGCCGAAACCGGAACAGCAGCAGATGGCCCCGGCAGGCCGTCCGGGTTCGCCTGCCCGTGCGGAACCCGGCTGGTCGTGGACAGCGCGGGGCTCTGCGGTCGGCCAGAACCGTGTGCCGTACCGGCGGAGGTGCCTCGCCCGGCGTCGACTGGATCATCCCGTTGTGCACGGTTCGTGATCACACCAATCGTGTCCGCATCAGACGGTCGATGTCCGGTGTGATCGCCGGCAGAATCCGGGGTGAAGACCGGCGGTGTATCCCCGCCGCGCACCGGTGGTGGTGCACCGTGCCCGACCTGCTCAACGTCCCCCGCCGCAGGCGAATATGCCGGTGGAGGTGTACCGGGCCGGGCATGTTCGGCATCCGGAGTTGCGGGCGAGTACGGCGGTGGGGGTGTGTCGGGCCGCTCTTCGCCCCGCGTTACCGGCACCTCTGTTCCGACGGCCCCGGAGTGCGGCGCCGGCCGGAAGTCCTCGGATTTCTCGGTGACTGCGGTCTTGCCATCCTCGACTCCCCGCACACCACCATCCACATGGCCATTCGTCGCAGTGGACTCGCCCCGGACAGGCCGGTCACTCGTCACCTCCTGCGAGTCACCGCTGCGCCAGTGGATTCCAACCCCGTCAGCAATGTCAACCGAACCGTCTGGGGTTCCCGGACCGGTACCAACCGAATTCGTAGGCCGTGCTTCCTCGACCTGCCCGGACGCAGAACGACCATCCGCTGACATAACCCCCGAATGCGACACCCCCGCAGAACCCGCCGACGACGAAACCACCCGAGCACGCGGTACCCGATCCTTGCCTTCAGCCGCCCCGCCTTCGACACCCGGCACCGTCCCCTTGTCCTCGGCAAGCCCGGTCTTGCCGTCCCCCATCCCGATCTCACCAGCCCGGAAACCACCGACACCACCGCCCGTATCCGAAAAGCCAGTGCCATCAACGGTTTCCAACTCGGAGTCTGACGACAACAGTGGAGTCTTCTCGGCCTCAGCGGCCGACTCATCCCGATAGCGCGTCCCCGGCGGAATCAACTCACCCCGCAACACCAGACCCGCCAACCTCCCCGCCCCCGAAGCCACCGACTCCGACACCCCCGCCGTAAACGAGAACGGATTGAACTGCACACCCTGACCACTAACCACCCCATACACCAACTCACCCACCATTTCGGTCAAACCCTCCTCCACCGACTCCCCCAACCCACGACCAAACCGCGCCGCCCACAACCCCCGCACCGACATTCCCGCGTACGAATCCACCGCCTCCGCCACCACATCCGCAAACCGCGCCAACCCCGACACCGGATACAACTCCGCATGCTCCTCCACCGCCCGCCTCGCCGCCGCCTCCAACAACTCCCTGTCCACCTGATCACCCAACCCCGCCACCAACATCCGCGCCACCGTCTTGCCCACCACATTGCCCAACGCCGACATCGGCAGACCCACCATCGCCGACATCGCCCCCACACCCGCCGCATCCCGCGTCCACCCCGCCGACCAACCCTCCTTCCCCTCCGACACCAACACACCCTGCGCCACCACATCCGGCAACACGTTCAACCCCACACCCACCCCCGCACACATAGCCAACCGCATAAACAACTGACCCCACCACCGCGACAACACAAACCGCATCACCGCCACCCTCGCCGCCAACCACGCCAACGACGCCCCACCCGTCGCACCCGCCATCGCCACCGCCCACGCAATCTCCCCCAACAACACCACCAACCCACCCACCGTCACAAACTTCAAATACTTCACCTGCCACCCCACATCCCGCACAAACACCCCCAACCCCCGCAACACCCCACCCGAGACCTCCAACACACCCCCAAAACCCCCCACCCGCTCAGCAAACCGATCCGCCGCCTTACCCGAAAACTCACCCCGCACCCGCGAAACCATCTCCCCCAACTCCTCTGTCAACCCCTCCACCGCACCCGCACCCGACACCAACGCCTCCCCCACCGCCAGCAACGCATCCTCATCCGCATCCGTCATATCCTCACCCGTCAACACCTGAAAAAGCCGCCTCACCTCCTCCGGCACCACAATCGACACCCACACCACCCACTCAGAAAACGACGGAACCTAAGAGAACCACGACCCACCCGGCACCCGCCGCACCCTGCCCGTGTGATATCGACTTCTCCACACTCCACCAACTCGGGGCGGAAACAACGGCAAACAGCCGAATGGCTTGAGCCACCCGGCACAGCAGCATCATCAACTTTCCCACGACAAGACCACGTGTCCCATCAAGCAGCACCGTTCAACACTTCACCCGAGAGCCGCCGGCGCTCATCGAACCGCCACTTTCAGTGCAGGGAACATGAACTCTTGACCTTCGCGTTGATCATCGGGCAGGAGAGCATAGATGCACGGCGGCAACGGTAGTTTGCGGCCTCGCCGATGAAGGGGACACATCACACCGGTAGCGCATTGCGACCACCGGCCCGGGACCGCCCGACAGCAAGAGCCCGGCCATCTCATCGTCGTGAACGAGGGAATGGATCCACCCGGTCCTGACGCACACGGACTGTCGCGGTCGACATCGGATCGGCGGCCTCACCTTGCGGCGACCGAAATACACCGCTCGCTCGGTCACTGGAATCGGGTTCTCAATGCTGAGCATCACACGGTTCCCATCCGTGTTGCGTAGCCCAAGTGCGTGCCCCTCGAAGAGGTCGATCACGCCCCCTCTACCGCCCAGTGCTCACCAGGCCCAGTACTCACGATGTCGCCACTCACGATGTCGCCACTCACGATGTCGCCGTGCACGAGTATGAGATCCGGCCTCAGGGAGGCAAAGCGCCTTGCCCGAATGGTCTCGCCAATGTGCGCCCCAACACCCGACGCCGTCAAGCCGAGACGCATTCCGCAGACCAGCGCCGGACAACTGGAACCTGCCCACCAACATCCGGCCGAGCATGTGTCCGGCATCCGGCCGAGCTGCAGCACGCGCGAATGGACGGCGAGATCCCCCGCTAAACCAACAACCGCGGTGGTACAACGGCCGTTGTTGCTCGGCACGCTCGGGTGGACTACAGGTGTGACGCTTTCCCGATACGCTCAAATCCACCTGTTTTCCCTAAATTGTGAGGAACTCCGGACAAAGCCGGTGGTTCCGGCGGGCTTCTATGACGCGCCTGAGCTCCAGCACGCTCTTGGGAATTACGACTTCTGCGTGGTTTTTCGGGCCGTGCGCAAGGCCGCAGGACTGTCCCAGCAACGGTTCGCCGAACTCATCGGCATCACCCAGCAGATGATCTCGCTGGTCGAACGAGGCGAGCGGAACCTGCGGGACGTACTCCATGTCGCACAACTCGCCACCGCCCTACGGATACCGCCTCATCTGTTGGGTTTTGGCACCGAATCTGGCAACCTGGACCCCAATAGGGAGGTGAGCCGAGTGGAACGCAGAGATTTCCTCTCAATCGTCCTCGGGATCACAATGAGCTCCACGCTCCAACCCGATATCGCCCGACTGAGTGAGATGCTACCCGCCCACACCGACTCCGTCCGACGACGCCGCATCGGCGTCGCCGATGCGGAGGCAATCGAGAACATGGCCGACTGGCTCCGCCAAACCGGCAAGGCACAAGGCGGCGGGGTGATCCATTCGTCCGCACTCGCACAGCTACAAGCGGTCCGTTCTTTCGACGACGCACTCTGCACCGAGGAAGTCCGGGCACGGGTCGATCTGGCGATCGGGTACCTGGCGTGGATCGCGGGCCAGGCAACTTGGGACATGCAAGGGCTCGATCAGGCCGAGCAGCTGTGGCTTTTCGCCCTCAACCGCGCCAAGCGCGCTGAACAACTCCCTCGCAGCACCGACCTGACGACCGTGGTGCTAAACGAAGCCGCATTCCAGACCCTGCGCGAGCCCCGCGACCGCAGCAGCCAGGCGCGCTCGGCGCTGCGCCTGGTCGAACACGGCTTCAACGTCGCGAACACCAACCTCCACGGCGCGAGTGCAAGCATGCGCGCCGAGCTCTACTCCAGTCGGGCTCTCTGCCACGCTCAGCTCGGCAACGCTGACCGGTGTCACGACTCGTTGAACATGGAGGGCGAGACGTTCGCGACGATCCATCCGGACACCGTGCCGCCCTGGGCCCGCCACATCACCGAAGCCGAAATCGCCGCGCGCCGGGCGTACGCGATGGGCCTGCTGGCCCGCAACCAACCCGCGTTCGTCCCGATAGCGATCGAACAGCTAGACGCCGTCGTCAACGACCCCAACCTCACCTACGCTTCAACGCGAGCGTTCCACCTGACAAACCTGTCCGAGCTCTACATCCGCGGCGGAGACCTCGACGTCGGCATGCGGATCGGCCAGGAAGCGATCGCGGCGATCAGCGGGCTTTCGTCACGCCAGGGCCGGAACCGTTTGCAGGGCATCGCCGACGCCGCCGAGCCGTACGCCGCGAAGTCATCCGACATGGCGCAACTGCGCACGGAAGTTCACGCCGCCGTCCACGACACCCAGACATAACCCGCGGCGCGGTGTCTGAGTGGGAACACCACCGGCAGTCACCCGGTAGGCCAGGACAGACGACGCCGCTTGCGCCCGCTGCTTTCAGCCGTCGAGGCATCCGCCGATAGCAGCTCAGAACCCGCGCCAGACCGCCCAGCCACGACCAACGCACCTTCCGCCGGCGCACCACGCCCGGTCGCCGACACCTCCGGAACAGAACCAACCCCCTCCCTCCTCCTGAACTCCGCAAGGCGCTCCTTACCCCACGACGCGTTCTTCCCAAACTTGACGGCCAACGACCGACCCGTGTGGGGATCACCCGCATCACGAGCACGACGCAACTCCGCCCACACGGCCTCCAACTCCGCATCCCGCGCCCTGGCAACCAGCTGCGCCTGGGTCGCACCCCCCTCCCTCCTCCTGAACTCCGCAAGCCGCTGCTTACCCCATGACGCGCTCTTCCCGAACTTCTTCCCCAACGTCGCAGCGGTGTGGGGCTTGCCGGCCTCCTCAGCGCGACGCACCTCCGCCCACACCGCCTCCCGCTGCGCATTCCGCTCCGGCTGCACCGACTCCGCACCACTCACACCCGCCTCCCAATCCCGAAACTCCGCAAGCCGCGCGTATCCCCACGCCCTGCCCTTTCCGAACTTCTTCCCCAACGTCGCACCCGTGTGGGGCTTGCCGGCCTCCTCAGCCCGACGCACCTCCGCCCACACCGCCTCCAACTCCGCATCCCGCGCCTCGGCAGCCAACTGTGCCTGGGTCGTGCCCCGTTCCCTCCTTCTGAACTCCGCGAGCCGCGCATAACCCCACACCAAGCTCTTCCCGAACTTCGTCCCCAACGACGCCCCGGTATGGGGCTCACCGGCCTCCTCAGCACGATGCAACTCCGCCCACACCGCCGCCAACCCCGCCTCCCGCTCCCGCTGCACCAACTCCGACCGACTCACGCCACCCTCGGTCTCCCGGAACTCCGCAAGCCGCTGGCAACCCCACCTCTTACTCTTCCCGAA
>NZ_JACHIW010000005.1 GCF_014203395.1 Saccharopolyspora phatthalungensis | reverse complement strand
GAACTCCGCTAGCAGCCCATAACCCCAAGCCAAACTTTTGCCGAAATGCCTTGCCAAGGTCACGCCGCTGTGGGGCTCACCTGCCTCCTCAGCACGGCGCACCTCCGCCCACACCGCCTCCCGCTTCACCACATCCGCCCGGGTCGCCCCCTCCCGTTCCCTGGACTCCCCAAGCCGCTTCACACCCCACGACGCGCTCTTGCCGAACTTGGCCCCCAACGTCGCGCCGGTGTAAGGCTCACCCGCATCACGAGCACGACGAGCCTCCGCCCACACCGCCTCCAAATCCACACCCAACATCCGCTTTTTCACCCCCGCCTGGGGCACACGGTCGCCAGAAAGCGCCGCGGACTCCGCGCCCCCATCACCCAAACCATCACGCCGCCGCTTGCGCCCACTACGTCCACCCTCAGCCGATCCACCCACCTCCCCCGCCAACGACAACCCACCCGAACCACCCGCAAACCCCTCAGCCGCAACCACATCCGCTCCCGGAAGATCCGCACCCAGCACATCATCCATACGACCACCCGAAATCTCATCCCAGTCAAAACCCAACGACTGCTCAGCACTCGGCGGATCAACCAACCACGACCCCATACCAACCGTCGACTCAGCCCACTCCAGCAAAGCCCGCTCCGGATCAGACGCCAACGGATCGAACCCCGCCAAGCCCCCTACCGACTCGTCAGCCACCTGCGAATCAGCAACGCTTGCAAAACCCAGCGTGGCCGCCAACTCCCGAGAAAACCGCAACGCCTCTTCACGACCGAACTCACGAACCTTTTCTGCAACCTGATCCACCACCTCATTCAAAGAACCCGCACGCGCCAGCCGCACCACATCATGAGTCCCTCGCACAATCTCCACCGCAACAACAAACGAGCCCGGTGACACCCCCGACCCCACAACCTCCTCCCGCGCACTGGAATCGCCCACACCCGCATTCACCGAGAACAGCTCGGAAGCCTCGCCAGACCGACCAGCCACACCCACATCCACGGCCGACCCACCTTCCGCTGGCACACCAGCCCCAGACCCCACCAGGTCTGGAACAGAGCCAACCACCTCCCTCCTCTTGAACTCCGCAAGCCGCTGCCAACCCCACGCCGCGCTCTTCCCGAATTTGACGCCCAGCGACCGAGTCGTGTGGGGCTCACCCGCCTTCTCAGCACGACGCACCTCCGCCCACGTCTTCTCCGACTCCGCGTCCCGTGCCCCGGCAACCAACTGCGCCTGCGTCGTACCACCCTCCCTCCTCCTGAACTCCCTAAGCCGTTGCCGCCCCCAAGGCGCGCTCTTCCCAAACTTCGTCCCCAACGTCGCACCGGTGTGAGGCTCACCGGCCTCCTCAGCACGACGCAACTCCACCCATACCTTCTCCAACTCCGCGTCCCGCGCCTCGGCACGCAACGGCGCCTTTGACGTACCGCCCTCCCTCCTCTTGAATTCCGCAAGCCGCTCCTTACCCCACAGCACGCTCTTCTCGAACTTGACACCCAACGACCAACCCGTGTGGGGCTCACCCGCATCACGAGCACGACGCAACTCCACCCACACCGCCTCCAAATCCGCCTCTTGTATCCGCCTTTTCACACCCGCCCGGTGCACACCAGGACCAGACGGCCTCTCAGACTCCGCATCGTTAACACCCGAACCATCAACACGCCGCCGCTTGCGCCCACCACTTCCACCCTCGGCCGGTCCACCCGCCTCCCCCACCAACGACAACCCACCGGAAGCGCCCGCAAACCCCTCAGCCGCAACGACATCCGCTCCCGGAAGCTCCGCACCCAGCACATCCTCCGCACGAGCACCCGAAAACTCATCCCACCCAAAACCCAACGACTGCCCAGCACTCGGCGGATTAACCAACCACGATCCCATACCAACCGTCGACTGAGCCCACTCCAGCAAAACCCGTTCCGGATCAGACTCCAACGGAGCAAACTCCGCCAAGCCACCCAACGACTCGTCAGCATCCTGCGAATCAGCAATCCCCGCAAAGCAATCCTCGACATCCTGCGGAGAAGCCGACCCCGCCCCTGCGCGAACAGCAACCCCGTTCCCTTCGGTACCCTTCGCGGCCGCCAACTCCCGCGAAAACCGCAACCCCTCTTCACGACCCAACTCACGAGCTCGCTCCGCAACCCGCTCCACCACCTCGTCCAAGGAACCCGCACGCGCCAGCCGCACCACATCGTGTGTCCGCCGCACAATCTCCACCGCGACATCACGCCAGCCCAACGACTGCCCCACAACCTGCCCCTGAGCACTCGACCCAGCCACACCCACATCCACCGAGGGCGACTCGGAAGCCTCCGCAGATCGCCCAGCCGAAGCCACATCCACACCCGCACCCGCGGCCGACTCGCCTTCCGCCGGCACACCACCCTTGGCCCCCACCACCTCCGAACCAGAACCGCCCTCCCTCCTCCTGAACTCCGCAAGCCGCTCCTTGCCCCACGACGTGCCCTTTCCGAACGCCTTCCCCAATGACTTTCCTGTGTGAGGTTCACCGGCGTCACGGGCACGACGCAGTTCCGCCCATATCTTCTCCGACTGCGCCTGTGTCGTAGCCCCCTCCCTTCTCCCGAACTCCGCAAGCCGCTGGGCGCCCCACGACGTGCCCTTTCCGAACTTCCTCGCCAACGACACACCTGTGTGAGGCTCACCCGCATCACGCGCACGACGCACCTCCGCCCACACCTCCTCACCCTGGTCCCGCGTCACCCCACCCTCCTGCTCCCTGAACTCCCCAAGACGCAGATAACCCCATGAGCTGCTTTTTCCGAACTTCTTCGCCAAGGTCGAACCTGTGTGGGGCTCACCGGCCTCCTCAGCACGGCGCAACTCCGCCCACACCACCTCCCGCTGCACCACACCCGGCCGCCACACACCCCCCTCCTGCTCCCTGACCTCCGCAAGCCGTGCGTATCCCCATGTTTTGCGTTTTCCGAACTTCTTCGCCAAAGTCGAAGCTTTGTGGGGCGCACCGGCCTCCTCGGCACGACGCACCTCCGCCCACACCTCCTCCAACCCCGCGCCCCGCAGCCGCTTCCCCACACCCGGCCCGGACGCACGAGAACCAGACGTCCTCTCAGACCTCGCGCCCTCATCACCCGAGTCACCAACACGCCGCCGCTTGCGCCCACTAGCCCCACCCTCAGCCGATCCACCCACCACCCCCACCGAAGACAACCCGCCCAAAACGTCCGCAAACCCTTCAACCGCAACGACATCCGCTCCCGGAAGATCCGCACCCAGCACATCATCCACACGACCACCCGAAGCCCCCTCCCACACAGACCCCAACGACTGCCCAAAGCCCACCGGATCAACAGACCACGAATCCAGGTCCCCACCGAACGACAGACCACCCGAAGCATCCCCAAACCCAAAGACATCCGCACTCGCGATCGATGGATCAGCAAGCAGCACGTCGTCCATCCGACCACCCGATGCCTCATCCCACCCAACGCCGAACGACTCCCCAACACTCAACGGATCAACCCGCCACGACCCCAGGTCATCCGCACCCGCAACCGACAGATCCGTACCCGAAGTGGCCGCCAACTCCCGGGAAAACCGCACCGCCTCAGCACGACCAGACTCACGAACCCGCTCCGCAACCCGCCGCACTACATCATCCAAAGAACCCACACGCGCCAGCCGCACCACATCATTCGTCCCCCACACAATCCCCACCGCAACATCACGCGCACTCCTCGGCACCCCCGACTCCACAACCTCTTCCCGCGCACTGGAATCGCCCACACCCACATCCACCGAGAACAGCTCGGAAGCCACCCCAGACCGACCAGCCACAACCACATCCACACTCGCATCCACGGCCGACCCGCCTTCCGCCAGCACACCAACCCCAGACCCCAACACCTCCCGAGCAGAACCAACCCCCTCCACCCTCCTGAACTCCAAAAGCCGCAGATAACCCCACGACGCACTCTTCCCGAACTTCTCCCCCAACGACGCAGCCGTGTGAGGCTCACCCGCCTCCTCAGCACGACGCAACTCCACCCACACCTTCTCCAACTCCGCCGCCCGCACCCCACCCACCACCTGCGCCTGGGCCGTACCCCCCTCCATCCTCCTGAACTCCACAAGCCGCAGATAACCCCACGACGCACTCTTCCCGAACTTCTCCCCCAACGACGCAGCCGTGTGAGGCTCACCCGCCTCCTCAGCACGACGCAACTCCACCCACACCTTCTCCAACTCCGCCGCCCGCACCCCACCCACCACCTGCGCCTGGGCCGTGTCCCCCTCCTCCCTGAACTCCGCAAGCCGCCTCCCGCCCCACGACTTGCTCTTCCCGAACTTCTCCCCCAACGACGCAGCCGTGTGAGGCTCACCCGCCTCCTCAGCACGACGCAACTCCACCCACACCTTCTCCAACTCCGCCGCCCGCACCCCACTCACGACCTGCGCCTGGGCCGTACCCCCCTCCTCCCTGAACTCCGCAAGCCGCCTCCCGCCCCACGACTTGCTCTTCCCGAACTTCTCCCCCAACGACGCAGCCGTGTGAGGCTCACCGGCCTCATCAGCACGACGCAACTCCACCCACACCACCTCCCGCTCCCGGAACTCCCCAAGACGCGCAGTACCCCACGCACTGCTCTCCCAGAACTTCTCCCCCAACGACTCACCGGAGTGAGGCTCACCAGCCTCATCAGCACGACGCAACTCCGCCCACACCGCCTCCCTTTCCCGCTCCCGGAGCACCTTCGCCCGACTCGCACCCCCCTCCCGCGCCCTGAACTCGGCAAGCTGCGTATTACCCCACCTCCGGCTCTTCCCGAACTTCTCCCCCAACGACGCACCGGAGTGCGGCTCACCGGCCTCATCAGCACGACGCAACTCCGCCCACACCGCCTCCAAATCCACCCCCCGCACCCGCTTTCCCGCACCCGCCCCGGGCGCACGACCGCCCGCAGCCCCCTCAAACTCCGCACCCTCATCGTCCGCGTCATCAACACGCGCCCGCTTGCGCCCACTACTTCCACCCCCCGCGGCCGATCCGGCCACCTCACCCACCGAAGACAACCCACCCTGATCACCCTCAAAGCCCTCATGCCCAACGACATCCGCTCCCGAAAGCTCCACACCCACCACATCATCCACACGACCACCCGAAACCCCCTCCCACACAGAACCCAACGACTGCCCAAATCCCACCGGATCAACAGACCACGAATCCAGGCCCCCACCGAACGCCAGACCACCCAAAACGTCCGCAAACCCTTCAACCGCAACGACATCCGCACTCTCGATCGATGGATCAGCAAGCAGCACGTCATCCATCGGACCACCCGAAACACCACCCCACCCAACACCCAACGACTCCCCAACACGCAACGGATCAACCCGCGACGACCTCAGGTCATCCGCACCCGCAAGCAACAGATCCGCACCCGACACATCGACCGGTCGGCCATCCGAAACGCCATCCCAGGCAAAACCCAAAGACAGCCCAAAGTACGACGGATCAATCGTCAACGACCCCACATCGCCCGTCGGATCCGTCCACTCCGGTAAGGCGCGTCCCGGACCAGAGTCCACCGGACCAGACGCCACCAAGTCACCCATCAACTCGTCAGCATCACGCGAATCAGCAATACCCGCACGGGCATCCTCGAAACCGCCCGGCGAATCAGGCCCCGCTCCAGCACGAATAGCGAACCCTGACCCTTGCGAACCCAACGTGGCCGCCAACTCCCGAGAAAACCGCACCGCCTCAGCACGACCCGACTCACCAACCCGCTCCGCAACCCGCCACACCACATCATCCAAAGAACCCACACGCGCCAGCCGCACCACATCATGCGTCCCCCGCACAATCCCCACCGCAACATCACGCGAACCCGACGACACCTCCGCAGCCTCCCCCCGAACACTCGACCCAGCCACACTCGCCCCCTCGGCCGACTCACCTGCCGCCGGCACATCACCCGCGGACTCCAACGCCTCCAGCGCAGAACCACCACCCTCCATGCCCCTAAACTCCGCAAGCCGCTGCCTACCCCACCGCGCGGTCTTCCCGAACTTCTTCCCCAACGTCAGACCCGTGTGGGGCTCACCCACATCACGAGCACGACGCACCTCCACCCATACCTTCTCCAACTCCGCCTCCTGTGCCGCAGCAAGCAACTGCGCCTGGCTGGTGCTGCCCTCCCGCCTCCTGAACTCCGCAAGCCGCGCATAGCCCCACTGCTTACTCTTCCCGAACTTCTTCCCCAACGTCAGACCGGTGTGAGGCTCACCAGTCTCATCAGCACGACGCAACTCCGCCCACACCACCTCCCGCTCCGGCTGCGCCAACTCCAACCCACTCGCACTCCCCTCAATCTCCCGGAACTGCGCAAGCCGCTGCACACCCCACGGAGCACTCTTCCCGAACGCCGCCCCCAACGACCTGCCCGTGTGCGGTTCACCCGCATCACGGGCACGACGCACCTCCACCCATACCTTCTCCAACTCCGCCTCCCGCACTGCGGCAGCCGACTGCGCCGGGGGCATACGCCTCGCCTTCCTTCTGAACTCGGCAAGCCGCCTCCCGCCCCACGACGAGCCCTTTGCGAACTTGGCCGCCAATGACGGACCGGTGTGGGGCTCGCCCGCCTCCTCAGCACGACGCACCTCCGCCCACACCTCTTCCAGCGCCGCATCCCGCTTCCGCTGCGCGAACTCCGACGAATTCACACCCCCCTCGGTCTCCCTGAACTCCGCTAGCAGCGGATAAGCCCACGCCGTACGTTTGCCGAACTGCCTTGCCAATGTCACGCCACTGTGGGGCTTACCCGCCTCATCAGCACGACGCAACTCCGCCCACACCTCCTCCCGCCCCGGCAACTCCGCCCGCCCCGGACTCCCCTCCCGCTCCCTGAACTCCCGAAGACGCTCCTTACCCCACGACGAGTTCTTCCCGAACACCTTGCCCAACGACGCACCGGTGTGGGCCTCACCAGCGTCACGAGCACGACGCACCTCCACCCACGCCTCCTCCCGCTCCCGCAGCGCCAACTCCGCCCGACTCATACCCCCCTCCCGCTCCCTGAACTCCCGAAGACGCTCGATACCCCACGACGAGTTCTTCCCGAACACCTTGCCCAACGACGCACCGGTGTGGGCCTCACCAGCGTCACGAGCACGACGCACCTCCACCCACGCCTCCTCCCGCTCCCGCAGCGCCAACTCCGCCCGACTCATACCCCCCTCCCGCTCCCTGAACTCCCGAAGACGCTCGATACCCCACGACGAGTTCTTCCCGAACACCTTGCCCAACGACGCACCGGTGTGGGCCTCACCGGCCTCCTCAGCACGACGCAACTCCACCCAGACCGCCTCCAAATCCACCCCCCGCATCCGCCTTTTCACACCCGCCTGGGTCACACGATCGCCAGAAAGCGCCACAGACTCCGCATCGTCATCACCCGAACCATCACCACGACGCCGCTTGCGCCCACTACTTCCACCCTCAGCCGATCCACCCGCCTCCCCCACCGAAGACAACACACCCGGATCACCTTCAAACCCTTGAGCCGCAACCACATCCGCACCCGTAAGCTCCGCATCCAGCACATCATCCATACGACCACCCGAAATCTCATCCCACCCAAAACCCAACGACTGCCCAACACTCGGCGGATCAACCATCCACGAACCCATACCCACCGTCGACTCAGCCCACTCCCGCAATGCCCGCTCCGGATTGGGCTCCAACAAATCAAACTCCGCCACGCTACCCGCCGACTCATCAGGCACCTGCGAATCAGCAACACCTGCAAGAGGATCCTCGGCACCGGCCGGTGACTCCGGCCCTTCCCCAGCACGAATAGCCAACCCCGCACCCTCCGAACCCAACGTCACCGCCAACTCCCGAGAAAACCGCACCGCCTCGGCACGACCCGACTCGCGGACCCGCTCCGCAACCCGCTGCACCACCTCATCCAAAGAACCCACACGCGCCAGCCGCACCACATCATGCGTCCCCCGCACAATCCCCACCGCAACATCACGCCAACCCGACAACACCGCCGCAGGCTCCGCCTGAACACCCTGCTCAGCCAGACCCGCATCCTCGGTCGGCTCACCTTCTACCGGCACACCACCCCCAGGCTCCAACGCCTCCAGCCCGGAACCAACCCCCTCCCCCCTCCGGAACTGCGCTAGCCGCTGCTTACCCCACGACGCGCTCTTCCCGAACTTGACGCCCAACGATCGACCCGTGTGCGGCTCACCCGCCCCCTCAGCACGACGCACCTCCACCCACACCTGCTCCAACTCCGCCTCCCGCTCCTCGGCACGCAACTGCGCCCGGGTCGCACCCCGCTCCCTCCTCCTGAACTCCGCAAGCCACTCCTTACCCCACGTCACGCTCCTTCCGAACGCCTTCCCCAACGTCACCCCGTCGTAGGACTCACCTGCGTCACGAGCACGACGCAACTCCGCCATCACATTCTCCGACTCGTCGTCCCGCTTCCGCCTCGCCGCATCCACCGCCCTCAAGTCGCCCTCTTGCAGCCTGAAATCCGCAAGCCGCTTACAACCCCAGCTCGCGCTCTTTTCGAACTTGGCCCCCAACGACGCACCGGTGTGGGGTCCACCCGCATCACGAGCACGACGCACCTCCGCCCACACCGCCTCCCGCTCCCGCTTCTCCGCATCCGCCCGACTCACACCCCCCTCCCGCCCCCTGAACTCCCCAAGACGCGCCCCACCCCACCTCGCGCTCTTCCCGAACTTGGCGGCCAACGACGCACCGGTGTGGGGTTCACCCGCCTCCTCAGCACGACGCACCTCCGCCCACACCTCCTCGAACTCCGCCGTACCGCCCTCTCCCCTTCTGAACTCCGCAAGCCGTTCCTTACCCCACGTCTTGCTCTTTCCGAACTTGGCCGCCAACGTCACACCGGTGTGGGGCTCACCCGCATCACGAGCACGACGCACCTCCGCCCACACCTCCTCCCGCTCCCGCTGCGCCTCATCCGCCCGAGTAGCGCCCCCTTCCCACTCCCTGAACTCCCCAAGCCGCGCACAACCCCATGACACGCTCTTGCCGAAGTTGGCTGCCAAGGTCGCACCGCTGTGGGGTTTACCCGCATCACGAGCACGACGCACCTCCGCCCACACCGCCTCCAAACCCGCCCCCCACATCCGCTTTTTCGCACCCGTAGGAAGCACAGAACCGCCAGAAAGCGCCGCGGACTCCGCACCCTCATCACCCGATTCATCAACACGCCGCCGCTTGCGCCCACTACGTCCGCCCTCACCCGGTCCACCCGCCTCCCCCACCGAAGACAAACCGCCCTGATCACCCTCAAACCCCTCATCCGCAACCACATCCGCACCCGTAAGATCCACACCCAGCACATCCTCCGGTCGACCACCCGAAACCCCATCCCACCCAAAACCCCACGACTGCTCAGTACTCGGCGGATCAACCCACCACGACCCCAGATCAACCGTCGACTCAGCCCACTCCGGCAAGAAACCCTCCGGATCAGACACCAACGGAGCAAACGCCGCCAAGTCACCCAACGACTCATCAGGTGAATGCGAATCAGCAACACCTGCAAGAGGATTCTCGGCACCGGCCGGTGAATCCGGCCCCGCCCCAGCACGAACGGAAAGCCCCGTCCCCTGCGAACCCAATGTCGCAGCCAACTCGCGCGAAAACCGCAACGCCTCTTCACGACCCGACTCACGAACCTTCTCCGCAACCCGCCGCACCACCTCATCCAAAGAACCCGCACGCGCCAGCCGCACCACATCATGCGTCCCCTGTACGATCCCCACCGCAACATCACGCGAACTCCTCGGCGCCCCCGCCTCCGCCGTCTGCCCCGGAGCACTCGACTCAACCACGGCGGTATCTGCACCGGACAACTCGGAAACCAAGGGCTCAGCCTCAACCTCCTCCGTCGACATACCCTCGCCGCTCCCCAACGCCTCCGCGGCCGAAGCATCGCCCTGGCTCCTCCTGAACTCCGCAAGCCGCTCCGCACCCCACGACCTGCCCTTGTTGAACAACGCCCCCAGCGACCTGCTGGTGTGGGGCTCACCTGCGTCACGAGCACGACGCAACTCCGCCCACACCTGCTCCGACTCCGCATCCGGCGCCCCGGTCGTACCGCGCTCCCTCCTCCTGAACTCCGCAAGCCGCTCCTTGCCCCACGTCGCGCTCCTGCCGAACGCCCTCCCCAACGTCACCCCGTTGTAGGCCTGGCCCGCGTCACGAGCACGACGCAACTCCGCCATTACCTTCTCCGACTCGTCGTCCCGCTCCCGCCTCGCCGTAGCCACCAGACTCACGTCGCCCGATTGCAGCCGGAAATCCGCCAGCTGCCCATAACCCCACGACGTGCTCTTGCCGAACTTGGCTCCCAACGTCGCACCGGTGTGGGGCTCACCCGCCTCACGAGCACGACGAACCTCCGCCCACACCGCCTCCAAATCCCGCCCTCGCCGCCGCTTCATCACATTCGTCCGGGACGCACGACGACCAGCGTCCGCACCCTCTTCACCCGAGTCCTCGACACGCCCCTGTGTGCGCCCGCTCCCCACTCCAGAACCACCCACACCCGAAACCGAAGACAACTCAACCGAGCCATCCGCAACCGGCACAGTCGCAACCCGCACAGCCGCAACCCGCACAGCCGCACCCTCGACGGCACCGCCACCCACATTCCACCCCAACCGATCAGTCCTCACCCGCTCCAGCAATTGCGTGGCCTGCCCCAACCGCCTACGCAAGCCCGCCACATCCGCGCCAGCCAACTCACCCCGTCCCAACCGCGCCGACCAATCCTCGACCCGCGCACGTAATCCGGGCCGATACCCCTCCGGGGCAATAACCAAAAGCTCCCACAACGAACCCACCAACCCCACCAACTCCGAAACCAGGCCCAACCGCTCAACCTCAACCGCATCCGCCCTCCCCGACGGCCCAGCCTCCGCGGACGACCCAGGCTCCGCAGACCCCAACCGCTCCGAGGCTGAACCGCCACCTTCCATTTCCCAGAACCCGCCGATCCGCTGCTTACCCCACGACTTGCCCTTTCCGAACTTGGCCGCCAACGTCTCCCCGGTGTGGGGCTCACCCGCATCACGAGCACGACGCAGCTCCGCCTCCGCCTCCGCCAACTCCGCCTCCCGCCCTTCCCTCGTCATATTCGTCCGCGGGACACGCGGAGCAGATGACTTCTCGGACTCAGCATCTTCGTCAGCCGAGTCGTCAACCCGCCCCCGCTTGAGCCCGTGACTCTCCTCCACTGCGGACGCCCCACCCGCATCCGCGAAAGAAGACAACCCACCCGACTCACCCGCAAACCATTCAGCCCCGACCGCATCCCCGCCCGCTACCGACATACCCTCCGCCGACACGCCACCCATGTGACCGCCCTGAATGGCATCCCACCCAAAGCCCGACGACTGCCCGACGCTCGATGGATCGGCCCACCACGATTCATCTATAGCGGCCTGCGAATCCGCAAGGCGAACCTGAGGTTTCTCGGCATCTTCCGGCGAATCCGACCCCGCTCCGGCGCGAATGGACACCCCCGCCCCTTGCGTCCCCAGCGTGGCAGCCAACTCCCGAGAGAACCGCACCGCCTCAGCACGACCGGACTCACGAACCTTCTCCGCAACCTGGTCCACCACCCCGGCCAACGCGTCCTCACGCGCCAGCCGCACCACATCATGCGTCCCCCGCACAATCTCCACCGCAACAACAGACGAGCCCGACGACACCCCCAACTCCGCCGTCTCCCCCTGAACACCGGCACCCGGCTCAACCACAGCCGAACCTGCCCCGGACAATTCAGAAACCACCCCAGAATGCTCACCCGCACCCACACCAGCGGCCGACGCACCTTCGGCCGACACACCACTCCCAGACCCCACAACCTCCGCAGCCGAAACACCTCCCTCACTCGCCTTGAACTGCGCAATCAGCTGCTTACCCCACGCCCTGCTCTTCCCGAACTTTTTCCCCAATATCCCACCGCTGTAGTGCTCACCGGCGTCACGAGCACGACGCAGCTCCGCCCACGCCGCCTCCCGATCACGCTTCGCCAACTCCAGCGGACCCACACTCCCCTCCTGCTCCCGGAGCTCCGCAAGCCGCTCCGCACCCCACACCGCGCTCTTCCCGAACTTCTTCCCCAACGTCACACCCGTGTGAGGCTCACCGGCGTCACGAGCACGACGCAACTCCGCCCACGCCGCCTCCCGCTCACGCTTCATCAACTCCGCCCGACCCACACCCCCCGCCTGCTCCCGGAACTCCGCAAGCCGCTGGTGACCCCAAGACACGCTCTTACCGAACTTGGAGGCCAAAGACTTACCCGTGTGGGTCTCACCCGATCCATCAGCACGACGCAACTCCGCCCACACCGACTCCCGCTCCCGGAACTCCGCGAGCCGCTCATGGCCCCACGTCGCTCTCTTACCGAACTTGGCTGCCAAAGCCTCATCGGTGTGGGGCTCACCCGCCTCGTCAGCACGACGCAACTCCGCCCAAACCGCCCGACCCACACCCCCCGCCTGCTCCCGGAACTCCGAAAGCCGCGAACAACCCCACCTCGCTTTCTTTCCAAACGCATTCGCCAATGACCGACCGGTGTGGGGCTCACCCGCCTCGTCAGCACGACGCAGCTCCGCCCACACATCCGCCCTACGGACATGACGAGCAGGCGGACTCTCAGACCCAGCATCTTCCGCAGCCGGATCCGCACCCGCTACCGACACAACTCCCACCGGCCCATCATCGGTATGAACGCCCTGAACCTCCTCCCACCCAAAACCCAACGACTGCTGGAAACTCAACGGATCGGCCGACCACGATTCCGTCTCACCCACGGGCTCAGCCCAGTCCAGCAAAGCGCGAATCGGCTCCGAATTCCACGGATCAAACGCCACCAAGCCACCCTGCGACTCATCAACGGTCGCCCGCGAATCCACCACACCCGCCTGGGAACCCTCAGCACCCGGCAATGAGCTCGGTCCGGCCACCCCCGCCCGACGCGCTGCCCTTTGCTGCTGCCTGAATTCCCTAAGCCGCCGAAGGCCCCAACTCTCACTCTTCCCAAACGCCTTCCCCAACGATCGGCCATTGTGGACCTCGCCCGCGTCACGAGCACGACGCAACTCCACCCACACCTTCTCCAACTCCGCCTCCCGCATCCGCGTCCAGCGCACACGACAACTAGGCGGCCGCTCAAGCCCGGCAACCTCATCACCCAAGTCGTCGACACGACGGCGCTTGCTCCCGCTACGCTCGCCCACCCCAGAACCATCCACATCGCCAACCAAAGCCAACCGACCCGAATCATCCACAGGCCACTCGCCCGCCGCCTGATCCGCACCCGGCAAACCATCCGCCGACGCACCAGCCATGTCACCGCCCGCGACCTCGTCCCACCCCAATCCCGACGACTCCCCGGCGGTCAACAGGTCACCAGACCAAGAAACCAAATCGCCAACAAACGACAGGCCGCCCGGATCACCAGCAAACCCCTCAGCCGCAACCTCATCCCCACCCGCCATCGGCAGATCCGCTCCCAACACGTCGTCCCCTTGACCAGCCGGAAACTCACCGCGCCCAGAACCCGACGGCGCCATCGACGGATCAACCAACCACGACGCCGTACCAACCGCCGACGCAGCCCACTCCAGCAAAGCACGCTCCGGCTCAGACTCCCCCGGATCAAACTCCGCCAACCCGCTCACCGGCTCATCGGCAGCCACCTGCGAGTCAGCAATCCCCGCAGAGGAATCCTCCACACCCACCGGAGAATCCCCGCCCCCACCAGCGCGGACGGCCAGCCCCGATCCTTGCGTACCCATCGAGGCCGCCAACTCCCGCGAAAACCGCACCCCCTCAGCACGACCGGACTCACGAACCCGCTCCGCAACCCGCTCCACCACCCCATCCAACGCGTCCGCACGCGCCAGCCGCACCACATCATGCGTCCCCCGCACAATCCCCACCGCAACATCACGCAAACCCAACGACGCTCCCCCAGCCTCGCCCTGACTCACGCCCGCCGACACCTCCTCCGTCGACATACCCTCCCCACTCCCCAACGCCGCCGCGCCTGAACCAGCGCCCTCGCTCCTCTTGAACTCCGCAAGCCGCTCCACACCCCACGACCTGCCCTTTCCGAACAACGCCCCCAGCGACTGTCCGGTGTGCGGCTCACCCGCGTCACGAGCGCGACGCACCTCCGCCCACACCACCTCCCGCTTCCGCCTCGCCAAATCCGACTGAGTCGCGCCCCCCGCCCGCTCCCTGAACTCCGCAAGCCGCTGAGAACCCCACCTTGAGCTCTTTTCGAACGCCTTTCCCAACGACACACCGGTGTGCGGCATACCCGCCTCATCTGCACGGCGGACCTCCGCCCACACCTGCTCCAAATCCACCCCCCGCCGCCGCTTCACCACTTTGGTCCCGGACATCCCCTCCCGATCCCGGAACTCCGCAAGCCGCTTAACGCCCCACGACGCGCTCTTCCCGAACGCGTTTCCCAACGACGCACCGGTGTGGGGCTCACCCACCTCACGAGCACGACGCACCTCCGCCCACACCTCCGCCAGCCAGCCCGTCGACTCGGCAACAACCTGCGAATCAGCAACAGACGCCGGGAATATCTCGGCACCGGGCGGTGAACCCGAAGCTGCTTCCGGATGAAGGGACGACCCTGCCCCCTGAGTGCCGGCCGAGCGCGTAACCGCATCTACCCCCGCAGCCGACTCACCCTCGACGGCCCTCCCACCCACATTCCCGCCCAACCGATCGGTTCTCACCCGCTCCAGCAATTCCGCGGCCTGCGCCAGCCGCCTACGCAAACCCGTCACATCCGCGCCATCCAACTCACCCCTTCCCAACCGCGCCGACCAATCCTCAACCCGCGCACGCAACCCAGGCCGATACCCCTCTGGCGAATCCGTCAACAACCCCCGCAACGAACCCAGCAACCCCACCAGCTCCGAAAGCAACCTCAACCGCTCAACCCCAACCACATCCGTCTCCGCCGCCGGCACGGCCTCCGCCGACGACACGGCCTCCCCAGCCCCCAACGACTCCGAAGCCGAACCGCGACCCTCCATTTCCCGGAACTCGCCGAGCCGCTGCTTGCCCCACGTCGCGCTCTTGCCGAACGTCTCTCCCAACGACCTACCGCTGTGGGGCACCCCCGCGTCGCGTGCACAACGGATCTCCGCCCACACCGCCTCCAACTCCGCCTCCCGCTCCTGCTGCACCACATCCGCCCGACTCAGGCCCCCTTCCCTCGCCCTGAACTCCGCAAGCCGCATAGAACCCCACGACCCGCTCTTGCCGAACTCGGCCGCCAACGTCTCTCCGGTGTGGAGCTCACCCGCGTCACGAGCACGACGCAGCTCGGCCCACACCGCTTCCCGTTCCCGCACCGAAAGCTGCGCCCAGCTCATTTCCCCCTTGCTCGCCCTGAACTCCGCAAGACGCGCACAACCCCACGACTCACTCTTCCCGAACACCTTCCCCAACGACATACCGGTGTGGGACTCACCCGCGTCACGAGCACGACGAATCTCCGCCCATGCCTTCTCCAATTCCGCATTCCGCCCCCCGGAAGACGACTGCCTCTGGGTCGTATCCCCCTCCCTTTTCCTCAACTCGGCAAGCCGCTTCGCACCCCACGACGCGCTCTTCCCGAACACCTGCCCCAACGACACACCGGTGTAGGGCTCACCCGCATCACGCGCACGACGCAGCTCCGCCCACACCGCCTCCCGCTCCCACTCTGACAACTGCGCCCGACTAGCCCCGCCCTCCCTCGCTCGGAACTCCCCAAGCCGCGCATAACCCCACGACTCACTCTTCCCGAACGCCTTCCCCAACGACCCACTGGTGTGGGGCTCACCCGCGTCACGAGCACGACGAATCTCCGCCCGCACCTCCGCCAACTCCGCCTCTCGCCCCCGCTTGCGCCCGCGGCTTTCCCCCACCGCAGACGACCCACCCACATCCGCGACAGAAGAAAACCCACCCGAATCACCCGCAAACCACCCATCCTCAACCACATCCCCACCCGTTACCGACAAACCCTCCGCCGGCACGCCACCCGTTTGACCGCCCTGAATGTCACCCCACTCAAAACTTAACGACTGTCCGACGCTCAATGGGTCGGCCGACCACGGTTCCGCATCGCCCATCGACTCCGCCCACGCCAGCAAAGCATGCCCCGGCCAAGACTCCAACGGATCAAACATCATCAAGCCACTCATCGATTCATCAACAGTGGCCGATTCATCAACAGCTGCTAGCGAATCCGCAATGCGTACCTGGCCCCCTTGACCAACCGGAAACTCACCGTGCCCAGAACCCGACGGCTGCATCGACGGATCAACCAACCACGACGCCGTACCAACCGCCGACGCAGCCCACTCCTGCAGAGCACGCTCCGGCTCAGAGCCGCCCGGATCAAACGCCACCAACCCGCTCACCGGCTCATCGGCAGCCACCTGCGAATCAGCAATCCCCGCAGAGGAATCCTCCACACCCACCGGAGAACCCGCACCCCCACCAGCGCGGACGGCCAGCCCCGATCCTTGCGTACCCATCGAGGCCGCCAACTCCCGCGAAAAGCGCACCCCCTCACCAGGACCGGACTCGCGAACCCGCTCCACAACCCGCTCGACCACCCCATCCAACGCGCCCTCACCCGCCAGCCGCACCACATCATGCGTCCCCCGCACAATTCCCACCGCAACATCACGCGAACCCGGCGACACGCCCGCCGACGACATAGCCTGCTCTGCCCCCAAGCCCACTGCGGCTGAATCGCCGCCCTCCCGCCTCCTGAACTCCGCAAGCCGCGCATAACCCCACGACGCACCTTTTCCGAATGCCTTCCCCAGCGACGGACCGGTGTAGGGCCCACCCGCGTCACGAGCACGACGCACCTCCGCCCACACCTCCGCCAACTCCACATCCCGTTGCCCACCAACCAACTGCTCGTCTGTCGTAGCGCCCTCCTGCCTCCTGAACTCCGCGAGCCGCTCCCTTCCCCACGACGAGCCCCTTCCGAACGCCTCCCCCAACGACTTACCCGTGTGCGGTACATCCGCGGCGTCAGCACGACGCACCTCCGCCCACACTGCCTCCAACCCCATCTCCCGCAGTCGCTGCGCCAACTCCGCACTCGGATCCCCCTCGCTCTCCCTAAACTCCCTTAGCCGCGCATAACCCCACCGCGTACGCTTTTCGAATGCCTCCGCCAATGTCGCACCGGTGTGGGGTTCACCCGCGTCATCAGCACGACGCACCTCCGCCCAGACCTCCTCCAGCGCCGCATCGTGCTTCCGCTTGGCCGCCTCGGCCCGACTCTCTCCGCCCTCCCGCTCCCGGAACTCCGAAAGCCGTGTATTGCCCCACCGCACGCTCTTCCCGAACACCTCGGCCAACGACCGACCTGTGTGCGGCTGACCCTCCTCATCGGCCCGACCCACCTCCTCCAGTACCGCATCGTGCTTCCGCTTGGCCGCCTCGGCCCGACTCTCTCCGCCCTCCCGCTCCCGGAACTCCGCAAGCCGCTTATTGCCCCACCGGCCGCTCTTCCCGAACGCCTCCGCCAACGAGTTACCCGTGTGCGGCCGACCCTCCTCATCGGCCCGACGCACCTCCGCCCACACCCCTTCCAGTTCCGTCTCCCGCTCCCGCTTCATCAACTCCGCCCGGCCCACACCCCCCTCCCGCTGCCGGAACTCCGCAAGCCTCGCGACGCCCCACGATTTGCCCCTTCCGAACACCGTCGCCAAGGTCGTACCGCTGTGGGGCTTGCCCGCCTCATCGGCACGCTGCAGCTCCGCCCACACCTCCGCTAAGGTCGCACCGGTGTGCGGTTCACCCTTTTCACCAGCGCGACGCAGCTCCGCCCGCACATCCGCCAAATCCGCATCATGCTTCGGCTTCGCGACGTCCGCCTGGCTCACATCCCCCTCGTGCTGCCGGAACTCCGAAAGCCGCTTTTTGCCCCACGACTTGCTCTTGCCGAACGCCTCCGCCAACGACCGACCTGTGTGCGGCCGACCCGCCTCATCAGCCCGACGCAGCTCCGCCCACACCTCCCCCGGCCGCCTTCCCGCCACGACCGCCCGACCCGCCTCACCATCTCTCCTTCTGAACTCCGCTAGCCGCTCCTTGCCCCACGACTTGCTCTTTCCAAACTTGTCGCCCAACGTCGCACCGGTATGACGCTCGCCCACTTCGCCAGCACGACGCAGCTCCGCCCACACATCCGCAAAATCCACGGTCCGCTTCCGCTTCGCCACCTTCGCAGCCCGCCCATGACGCTCGGACTCAGCATCCTCATCACCCCCGTCTTCAACCCGCCCCCGCTTGCGCCCACTACTTTCACCCACCGAACCCGACCCGCCCGCATCCCGACGCGAAGGCACCTCTCCCGAAGCCTCCGCAGACCACACCGCCGCAACCACACCCGCGTCCGCTCCCGACACGCCCGCCGACACCCGATCCGTTTCACCACCCTGAAATTCATCCCACTCAAGGTCGAAGAACCGCCCGACGCTCAGCGGATCAGCCGACCAAGGTTCCGCCTCACCCGCCGGCTCAGTCCACTCCAACAAGGCGGTCCCGGACTCCAACGGATCAAACGCCAAGAAGCCATCCATCGGCTCATCAACAGCCGCCTGCGAATCAGCCTGCCCCGCGTCCCGCTCCGTCCTCTTCATCTTCGCAATCCACCTGCTACCCCACGACGAGCTCTTCCCGAACGCCTCCGCCAGCGACTTAGCTGTGTGTGGCTCACCCGCATCACGAGCACGACGCAGCTCCGCCCACACCTGCGCCGAACCCGCCTCCCGCTTCCGCTTCGCCGAATCCGCCCAGCTCTCGGCTCCTTCCCGCACCCTGAACTCCGCAAGCCGCTTCACGCCCCAACTCTCGCTCTTTCCGAACTTGCTCCCCAACGTCGCACCTGTGTGGGGCTCACCCGCGACTTCAGCTCGGCGTACCTCCGCCCACACCGCGTCCAGCTCCTCATCCGCTGTACGACCTTCCCGCCGCTTGAACTCCGCAAGCCGCTCCCTGCCCCACGACCTACCCATTCCGAACGCCTCCGCCAACGTCGTCCCGTTGTGGGGCTCACCCTCCTCAGCAGCACGACGCACCTCCGCCCACACATCCTCCAACTCCACCGTCGATTTACCCCCTTCCCGCCTCCTGAACTCCGCAAGCCGATCCCTACCCCACGACCCACTCTTTCCGAACACTTTCGCCAACGTCGTACCGTTGTGGGGCTGCCCCTCCTCAGCAGCACGACGCACCTCCGCCCACACATCCTCCAACTCCACCGTCGGCTGGCCACCTTCCGTAACCGCCGACCTACCCCCTTCCCTTCTCTTGAACTCCGCAAGCCGATCCCGGCCCCACGACTTGCTCTTTCCGAACGCCTTGCCCAACGTCTCCCCGGTGTGGGGCTCACCCGCCTCACGAGCACGACGCACCTCCGCCCACACCGCGTCCCGCTCCCGCTGCCGCACATCCGCCCGACTCACACCCCCCTCCTTCTTCTGGTACTCCGCGAGCTGCTTTTGGCCCCATCTCGCGCTCCCGCCGAACACTTCTCCCAATGACTGACCCGTGTGGGGCTGACCCGCCTCATCAGCGCGACGCATCTCCGCCCAGACCTCCGCCGAATTCGCCAACTGCTTGCGCCCTGGCATCTTCGCCGAGAGCGCAGCCCGCCCACGCCGCTCGGACTCAGCATCCTCGTCACCCGCGTCTTCGACCCGCCCCCGCTTGCGCCCACTACTTTCACCCACCGAAACCGACACACCCACATCACCAACCGAAGACAACCCATCCAAATCGTCCCCAAACCCGTCAGCCGCAACCACATCCGCGTCCGAAGCGGATCCACCCTCCGCCGGTACACCGCCGCCCGGAACCTCATCCCAGGCAGAACCCAACAACTGCCCAACGTCCAACGGATCAACCGACCACGACCCCACATCACCCCCTATCTCGGGCCACTCCAGCAAGGCACTCCCCGACTCCAACGGATCAAACGCCATTAAGCCATCCGGCACGCCATCAGCACCCGGCAGCGAATCACCATCAGCCACCGGTGAATCCGACCCCGCCCCAGCGCGCACGCCCAGCGAGCCACCCTCCGTACCAAGCCAAGCCGCCAACTCCCGCGAAAACCGCCGTGCTTCAACAACGCCCTGCTCCAACCGCCTCGCCGCCACCAACTCAACAACCTCGGCAACCGAAACCAGCTCGTGGCCAGCCAATTTCGTGACATCATGGGTATGCTGCACCAGCACCAACGCCGACTCACGCGGCCCAGCCACCAACCGCGCCCGCTCGATCTCCCGCCGCAAATCCCCCACCGACCACCCCGCCACAACCTCCCCCCGCACACGCGACCCAGGCACAGCCACGTCCGCCACCGGCCCAGCCTCCACATCCGGCAGGTCCCGCAGCATTGCTTCCGCCGAACCCGGAACAGCGGCAGACAGTCCCGCACCTGGACCCTCACCGCCCTCCACAGCCCGCTGCGGCACCTCGGTCCACTCCAGCCCGCCCACCGGCCGAGGACGAGAACCATTAGCGGCAAACCGCATCCACCGATGGCCACCACGCCCCGGTACCAACGCGACAACATCACGACCCAACTCCCGCGCCACCTCCGACGCCTGCCCCCGCGACACCACCACACCAGACCCCGGAACGTCTGCCGACGCCATAAGCACCGGCCCCCCAGCCGATCCCCGCACCCGACTTCGCAGGAACTCAGCGACCGCGCCCCCGGACACCAGCCCCGCAGGAACCTGCACTCGCACCGAATCCGGAGGCAACCTCAACGAATCCAACGCCCCCGCCACGGGATCGCCCGGGCGGGGCGAATCGCCGGGACCGGTAGCCACATCCGCACCTGAAACCACAGCGTGGCTGCTCGTCTCACCCCGTGACGGCTCCCGCCCCACAAGCGGGACGCCGTCCGGATTCATTTGACCGTGCGGAGCCCGGCTGGTAGCCGACGGCGCGGGGTCCGGCGATGGACCAGAAGCGTGAGCAGAACCAGCGGAGGCGCCATGCGTAGCTTCGGCACGCTCATTTCGTTGCCCACCATCCGTGATCGCACCGGTATTGTCCACATCAGACGGTCGATATCCGATGGGATCGGCGTCAGAAGCCCAGACCGGCGGTGTCTTCGCTCCGACCTGCCCGACCGCACGCTCAGTCGAGTGCGCCGGTGGCGGCGGAGCACCGGTCCCGACCTGCTCAATGTCCGCCGCCGCAGGCGAATATGCCGGTGGCGGTGTGCCTGGCCGGGACTGTCCGGCGTTCGCGGGCGAGTACGCCGGCGGGGGTGTACCGGGCCGGTCTTCGCCCCTCGTTACCTGCACATCCGTTCCGACGGCCCCGGAGTGCGGTGTCGGCGGGAAGTCCGTGGAATTTTCGGTGATTCCGGTCTTGCCGTGCTCGGCCCACCGGACACCACCGTCGGCAGTCCCATCGGCCGCAGTGGACTCTCCCCGGACCGGTCGGGCACCCGTCACGTCCCGACTATCCGACGGCTTCCCGGAATCCGGGCCCAAGCTTCCCTGCGTCAGATCACCAGTAGGAGCCGCGCCGGAGGCAGACGCCATGCCGGAAGCGCCCCTGCCCACACTCCCTGGGCCGTCCGGTTTCTCGTTGGAAGGAGCCGGACCAGTCGCGGGGGCAACAGACGCCGACAAGTCACCGCTGCGCCCAGGGATTCCAGCCCCATCACCAACACCAACCGAACCGTCTGGGGCCCCCGGACCGGCACTGACCGAACTCGTATGCCGTGCTGCCTCGACATGCCCGGCCCCAGAACGACCATCCGCTGACACAACGCCCGAATGCGACACCCCCGCCGAACCAGCCGACGACGAAACCACCCGAGCACCCGGTACCCGATCCTTGCCTTCAGCCGCCCCGCCTTCGACACCCGGCACCGCACCCTCTTCTCCAGCTATCCCGCTCTTGCCTTCAGCAGTCCCGCCCTCGCCATCCAGTACCCCACCCTTTTCCCCGGCAACCCCGCTCTTGCCGTCCTCCATCCCAACCACACCAGCACGGAAACCACCATCGCCACCACCCGAAACCGAAAAGCCCGTACTGTCAACGGTTTCCAGCTCAGAATCCGAAGGCAATAAAGGAGTCTTCTCACTACCACTGGTCGACCCGTCCCGGTAACGCGTGCCCGGCGGAATCAACTCACCCCGCAACACCAAACCCGCCAACCTCCCCGCACCCGAAGCCACCGACTCCGACACCCCCGCCGTAAACGAGAACGGATTGAACTGCACACCCTGACCAGTCGCCACCCCATATGCCAACTCACCCACCATCTCCGTCAAACCCTCCTCCAACGACTCCCCCAACCCCCGACCAAACCGCGCCGCCCACAACCCCCGCACCGACATCCCCACAAACTCATCCACCCCCTCCGCCACCACATCCGCAAACCTCGCCAACCCCGACACCGGATACAACTCCGCATGCTCCTCCACCGCCCGCCGCGCCGCCGCCACCAACAACCCCCTATCCACCTGATCACCCAACCCCGCCACCAACACCCGCGCCACGGTTTTGCCCACCACATTCCCCAACGCCGACAACGGCAACCCCACCCCCGCCGACATCGCCCCCACACCCGCCGCATCCCGCGTCCACGACGACGACCAACCCTCCTTCCCCTCCGACACCAACACACCCTGCGCCACCACATCCGGCAACACGTTCAACCCCACACCCACCCCCGCACACACCGCCAACCGCATAAACAACTGACCCCACCACCGCGACAACACAAACCGCATCACCGCCACCCTCGCCGCCAACCACGCCAACGACGCCCCACCCGTCGCACCCGCCATCGCCACCGCCCACGCAATCTCCCCCAACAACAACACCAACCCACCCACCGTCACAAACTTCAAATACTTCACCTGCCACCCCACATCCCGCACAAACACCCCCAACCCCCGCAACACCCCACCCGAGACCTCCAACACACCCACAAAACCCCCCACATTCTCCGCAAACCGATCCGCCGCCTTACCCGAAAACTCACCCCGCACCCGCGCCACCACCTCCCGTAGCCCATCCCTCAAACCCTCCACCGCACCCGCACCCGCCACCAACACCTCCCCCACCCGCAACAACCCATCCTCATCCGCATCCGTCATATCCTCACCCGTCAACACCTGAAAAAGCCGCCTCACCTCCTCCGGCACCACAATCGACACCCACACCACCCACTCAGAAAACGTCGGAACCTAAGAAAACCACGACCCACCCGGCGGCCGCCCCGGCCCCGCGTGATGTTGAGAGCGCCGCACTCCACCAATACGGGGCGGAAACAACGGCAAACGGCCGAATGGCTTGAGCCACCCGGCACAGCAGCGTCATCAACCTTCCCACGACAAGACCACGTGTCCCATCAAGCAGCACCGTTCAACACTTCACCCAAGACGCGCCGGCCCCATCGAACCGCCACTTTCACTGCAAGGGAACATGACCTTTTGACCTTCGCGTGGTTCATCTAGCAGGAGCATAGATGCATGGCGGCAACGGTAGTTTGCGGACTCGCCGATGAAGGGCACACATCACACCGGTAGCGCATTGCGACCACCGGCCCGGGCCGCCCGACACCAAGAGCCCGGCCATCTCATCGCAGACCACGTCGTCACCGGCCCGCTCCGCCCAGGTCAGGTGGCCGGTCAATGCGGGCCCGCCGGAGACACAACGATGTCCTCGTCCAACGAACCTGTATTGAACACGGGAAGGGCGCCTTGCCCGAATGTTCCAGCCAATCTGCGCCCCAACGCCCGACGCCGTTGAGCCGGCAAGCACTCCGCAGGCCAGGTCCGAACAAAGGACCCGCCCACCAACACCCGACCGAGCACATGTCCGGCATCCGGCCGGCCGGACCGAGCACCAGTTCGCTCCCGGTTCCCGAAGTCCGCCACCAGTCACGCCCCTCCGGTTCGCGGACGGGCCACGGGTACGACGTCTCCGGTGTCCGTCGTCCCACAACCGCGGTGGTACGACTGCCGTTGTTGCTCGACACGCGCGGGTGCACTACAGGTGTGACGCTTTCCCAATACGCTCAAAATCCACCTGTTTTCCCCAAAATTGCGAGGAACTCTCAAATGCGGCGTCACTGCACCGAATGTGGTTCGTGTTTGCGCGCAGGCAATTCCGATACAACATGTGCCCCATGCCGCCGGACAAAACCACTGGTTCCGGCAGGCTTCTACGACACACCCGAACTCCAGAACGCCCTCCGGAATTACGACTTCCGCCAAGTATTTCCGGCCGTACGCAAGGCCGCCGGACTCTCCCAGCAACGGTTCGCCGAACTCACCGGCATCACCCAGCAGATGATCTCGCTGGTCGAACGAGGCAAGCGGAACCTGCGGGACGTACTCCATATCGCACAACTCGCCAACGCACTACGCATACCGCCCCATCTGTTGGGTTTTGGCACCGAATCTGGCAGCCTGGACCCCAATAGGGAGGTGAGCCAGGTGCAACGCAGAGACTTCCTCTCAATCGTCCTCGGGATCACAATGAGCTCCACACTCCATCCCGACATCGCCCGCCTGAGTGAGATGCTGCCCGCCCACACCGACTCGATCCGGCGACGCCGCATCGGCGTAGCCGACGCCGAGGCAATCGAGAACATGACCGACTGGTTCCGCCAAACCGTCTACGCACAAGGCGGCGGACTGATCCATTCGGCCGCCCTCGCACAGCTACAAGCGGTCCGTTCCTTCGACGACGCACTCTGCACCGAGGAGATCCGGGAACGAGTCGACCTGGCGATCGCGGACTTGGCGTGGATTGTGGGCTGGGCATCTCGAGGCATCGGAGCACACGAGCAGGCCGAGCAGCTGTTGCTTTTCGCCCTCAACCGCGCGAAGCGCGCCGAACAGCACCCCCGGAGCACTGACCTGACGATCGGAGTGTTGCTCGACGCTGCGGCCCAGGTCATGCGGCCACGTCAGGACCACAGCCGCCAAGCGCGCTCGGCACTGCGCCTGGTCGAGCTCGGCTTTAACGTCGCGAACACCAGCATCCACAACGCGAGCGCAAGCACACACGCTGATCTCTATGCCAACCGAGCTTTCTACCACGCTACGCTGGGCAACTCTGACCAGTGCCACGACGCGCTGAACAGGGAGGTCGAGACGTTCGCGACGATCCGGCCGGACACCGTGCCGCCCTGGGACCGCCACGTCACCGAAGCCGAAATCGCCTCGCACCGGGCATACGCGATGGGTCTGCTGGCCCGCACCCAGCCCGAATTCGTCCCGACAGCAATCGAACAACTAGACGCCGTCGTAAACGACCCCAACCTCACCTATGCTTCAACGCGAGCGTTCCAACTGACGAACCTGTCCGAGCTCTATATCCGCGGTGGAGACCTCGACACCGGCATCCGGATCGGCCACGAAGCGATCACCGCGGTCAACGGGCTTTCATCGCGCCACATGCGAGACCGCTTGCAGGCCATCGCCGACGCCGCCGAGCCCTTCGCCGCGAAATCATCCGACATGGCGCAGTTGCGCAAAGACGTTCACGCCGCCGTACACGACACCCAGTCATAACCCGCGGCGCGGTGCCTGGTTGGCGATTTCATTGGAAATCAACGCTAATTTCCATTGAAATCGCCCGCACCGGGCCAGGAACTTCGGCGTCGCGCCCCATCGTCAAGCGGCTTGTCCGGAGCCGTTGCACCAGGCCAGGACAGACGGCTCCGGGGGTCATTACCGTCCGAGAACCCATCCAGCCCAGGCGAATCAGCCGAACGGTCATGAACACCACCGACCACGTCATCGCCCGACACCCGCAACCGATCCAGCCGCTCCCGCAACCGATCCCACTCATCCTCCGACACCACACCATCGACATCCGAATCCCCAGCCTCACCCGTCGTGCCACCCACCTCACCCGAGCCCGGCAGAAACTCACCCCCATCCTGAACCGGCCCCGCACCCGCACTCACACCCAACGCCGTAGCCATCAACCGCGACAACCTGATCCGCAGTGCATCAATAGCCGCCACATCATCCCGATCCCGCAGCAACTGATGCGCCATCACACGCCGAAACGCCGCAACCTCCCCAAGAGTACTGCCAAGGCGCTCCCCCGCCTCCACCAACAAACCATCCACAGCCTCATCCCCATACACCCCCCGCCCCTCCTCCAACACCGCACTCGCCCCACCATCCAACTCCACCAACTCCCCAAGCTCGACATCAGCCCGACCCTGAGCATCCGCCTGCTCCCGCAGCCCCACCACATCCGCACGCCGGTACGAAAGACCCGACGCGATATTCAACCACCCCACGATCCGCCGGTTCACCACAGCCCGATACTCCGGCGGCGCAACCGCCAAAAGACGCCGCAACGACGCCGCCGCCGCATGACACCGAGACGTCAACCCAGCCTTGGCATCCCGAATCCGCTCAGCGCCCCAGCTCTCGTTCCGATTGAACTTCTGCCCCAAAGTCCGGCCAATATAACGACGACGAAGCACCTCAGCCTGCGCCTCCTCATCCAGCAACCTCCGCACCTCGGCCACGCCAACCACACCACTAGCCTGCTCCGCCACCCGCAAACTCTCCCCCGCAAAAGCATCAACCACCAAAAAACCCACCAACCGCTCCCGCAACGCCCCAACACCCTCCGCATCACCCGGATGCGTCAACAACCGATGCGCCATCACACAACGGAACCGAGCAGACCGCGCAAGCGGCCCCAAAACCTTATCCGCCTCAGCAAACAACGTCCGCACAATATCCCGATCCAAACCCCCCAACACCCGCTCCGCCGCCTCAAACTCCCGCTGCAACGCCACAGACTCACCACCGCTCTCCCACACCTCCGGCTCAGACTCATCATCGCTCTCCCACACCTCCGGCTCAGACTCATCATCGCTCTCCCGTAACCCCGGTTCAGACCAGCCCGACCCCGACGGCCCGGCAAGGCCCGACGCACCTTCCTCAGCAACCCAAACATCAACACCTTCCAGGCTGCCACCGCTCGTACCCGTCGACACCGCTGCCCCGACACCGCTACCCGTCGCCTCCGCATCCAAGGCACCGCCCCACGCCGCCGCATCCACCCCCGTCCCCCAGTCAACGCTCGACGGATCAACCGGCCACGACCCCGAATCAGCCGCCGGCTCAGACGCCCACGCCAGCAATTCCCGCACCGATTCAGCGGCCAACGGATCAAACGACATCAACTCGTCCACCGGCCCAGCGTCCGCCCCGCTACTACCGGAGGGTTCCTCCGGCAACCAAGTGCTCTCCGATGATTCCGCTCCCTCCGAAGTGTGCACAACCGGACCTGCCATACCTGCCGCGGACACCCCCGAAACCAGCCCCGACGACCCCGCCTCAACCACGCTTGCGGCCGGCTGACCCTCCACGGCACTGCCACCCACACCCCAACCCAACCGATCAGCCCGCACCCGCTCCACCAACGCCGCAGCCTGACTCACCCGCCGACGCAAATTCCCCACATCCGCGCCACCCAACTCACCCCGCCCCAACCGCACCCACCACTCCTCCACCCGCGCACGCAACCCAGGCTCATACCCCACCGGCGCACCAACCAACAACCCCCGCAACGAACCCACCAACCCCACCAACTCCGAAACCAACCCCGACCGCTCCGCCTCAACCACATCCAGACTCGCCGTCGGCGTACCCTGCGCACGCCCCAACGTCTCCGGAACTGGACCAAGTAGTTCCGACCTCCGGAAATCCGCAAGCCGCTTCAATCCCCACGTACCGCTCTTCCCGAACTTCTTCCCCAACGTTTCACCGATGTGGACCTCACCTGCGTCACGAGCCCGACGCAGCTCCGCCCACACCCGCTCCAACTCCGCCGCCCGCTCCCGCTTCGCCTCATCCTTCCGATTCGCCTGCCCCTTCTGCCTCCGGAACTCCGCTAGGTGGCTGGTGTTTTGTGTTGCTAAGGATCGGGGTGTGTCGGTGTTCCGTCGTGGTGATCGTTTGGCAGGATGTCGGGGGTGACGTTGGGACGCGCGCCGCGGCAGGGTGATCTGCTGCGCTCGACGGTGGAGTTCTGTGAGGGGCGGGTCGCGGCTGACTCGATTTATGGGGTGTTGCATCGGGAGTGCTTCAGTCTGTTCCCGGATGAGATGTTCGCGGATCTGTTCACCGATGTGGGTCGCCGGTCGGTGCCGCCGATGATCGTGGCGGTGGTGATGGTGTTGCAGCGTATCGAGGGCCTGTCGGATCGGGGGGCGGTGGAGCGGTTCGTTTTTGACACGCGTTGGAAGTACGCGGCCGGTGGCCTGGATTTCGACTATCCGGGGTTCGTGCACACGGTGCTGGTGGACATGCGGGCCCGGTTGGCCCGCTCGGCTCGGCCGGACCGGATCTTCGAGGCGGTGCTGGAGGTCGCGCGTCAGGCGGGGCTGATCGGGTGCAGAAGGGTGCTGGACTCGACCCCGTTGTATGACGCGGTCGCGACGATGGACACCATCACGTTGATCCGCTCGGCGATCCGTGGTCTGCTGACCACCGCTGAGGCCGGACTGGCCGCCCGGTTGCGGGCGGTGCTCACCTCCGGAGACGACTACGCCGGAGCGGGCAAACCCCTGATCGACTGGGACGACCAGGCCGCCCGGGAGGCGTTGATCGATTCCCGCGCGCGGGACGGGTTGGCGATGCTGGCCCTGATGGAAGGCCAGAGGTGGACCAAGGGTGTGGATGAGGCCGCGCGCCTGCTGGCCACGGTGCTGGGCCAGGACCTGACCGAAGAGCGCGACGGGGTGTTGCGGATCGCCCGCAGGGTCGCCCCGGACCGGGTCATCTCCACCGTCGATCCCGAAACCCGCCATGGCCACAAAACCCAGGCCCGCGGTTTCGACGGCTACAAAGGACATCTCGCCATCGACCCCGACAGTGAGATCGTCACCGCCACCGAAGTCAGCCCCGGCAACAGCGGCGACGCCGAGACCGCCGAGACCCTCCTATCCGACATCCTGCCCGCCGAAGCCGAAGCCGGGGATGAGGGTCAGGCGGCGGTGTATGGGGATGCGGCCTATGGGGCGGGGGAATTGCTGGAAAGGCTGGATGAGAATGGGATCCACAATGGGATCAAGGTGCAGCCGCCGGCTGCGGTGAAAGGCCATTTTCCCAAGGACCGTTTCGACATCGACCTTGAGCAGCAGACCGTGACCTGCCCGGCCGGGCATACCGCACCCATTCGCGCCCGTGAGCGTCACGCTGGGGCGGCCAACTTCGGCGTCGCGTGCGCCACCTGCCCGCTGGCCGCACAGTGCACCACCGCCAAGACCGGCCGCACCATCACCATCAGCCCCCACGAGGCCGCACTGGCCGCCGGTCGTGCCCGCCGGACCGACCCCGCCTGGAAGGCTGACTACCGCGCCACCAGGCCCAAAGTCGAACGCAAGATCGGCCACCTGATGCGCCACCGCCACGGCGGACGACGGGCCCGTGTCCGAGGACTGCGGAAAGTGGCCGCTGATTTCTCGCTGCTGGCCGCCGCGGTCAACCTCGCTCGACTGGGCGTGCTCGGGATCGCCCGCAAAGCAGGCGGATGGGCCGTGACGACCGCCTGACCAGACCAACACCCAGCCCATCACCAACACCAAACGTCCTGCCCACCGATAACTGGCACACGCGACACACAAACCCACCGACCACACTCGAAAACGATCGGCAATCACACACCCACCCACCCGCCCCGCTAAGACCAGATCAAACACCTCAAGACCCCGTTCGACACCAGCCACCTAGCCGCTGATCACCCCACGACCTGCTCTTCCCGAACTTGGCCGCCAACGATTTACCGCTGTGGGGCTCGCCCGCACCATCAGCTCGACGCAGCTCCGCAAACGCCCGCTCCCGATCCCGCTTCAGTGCCTCCGCCCGACCCGTACCCCCCTCCAGCTGCCGGAACTCCGAAAGCCGCTTCAAACCCCACGAACCGCTCTTGTTGAACGCCTTCCCCAACGATTCACCGGTGTGGGATTCACCCGCGTCACGAACCCGACGCAGCTCCGCCCACACCCGCTCCAACTCCGCCTCCCGCTCCCGCTTCGCCACCTCCGCCAGACCCGTACCCCCCTCCCGCTCCCTGAATTCCGAAAGCCGCTTCTCTCCCCACCTCAGGCCCTTGTGGAATTTGACCGACAACGTCGCACCGCTGTGGGGCTGACCCGCCTGATCAGCACGACGCAGCTCCTCCCACACCGGCTCCAACTCCGACTTCCGCTCGCGCTTGTGCACCTGCGCCTGACTCACCTCCCCCTCGCTGGTCCTGAACTCCGTAAGCCGGTGCGAACCCCACGACACGCTCTTTCCGAACTTGGCCCCCAACGACTTGCCGGTGTGGGGCTGACCCGCCTGATCAGCACGACGCACCTCCGCCCACACCCGCTCCAGATCCGTTTTCGACTCCATCGAAACCAGCCTGAACTCGGTAAGTCTGTCGTTGCCCCACGACCTGCTCTTTCCGAACTTGCCCGCCAATGACTTGCCGGTGTGGGGCTCACCCGACTCTTCAGCACGACGCAGCTCCGCCCATACCTCCCCCGCTAGCGGCTTCCGGCTCCGCTTCGGTCTCTGCGACTCAGCCGCCTCATCACCCGGCTCAGCAACACGACCCCGCTTCTGGCCACTACTTTCACCCACCGAAGCCAACCCACCCACGTCACCCGCAAATCCCCCAGCAGCAACCACATCCCCACCCGCCACCGCCTGAGACGGCATCTCACCCGCCTGTCCACCCCGAACCTCACCCCACCCAAAACCCCAAGACAGCCCCGAACTCACCGGATTACCCGACCACGACCCGACCCCACCCGCCGACTCCAGCAAAGCCCACCCCGACTCAGACACCAACGGATCCAACGACACAAGACCACCCAACCCCGCGGCAGAAAACGCCGGCGGCTCCTCCCCACCCGCCGGCGACTCCGCCCCACCCGCCGATGAATCCGACCCCGCCCCAGCGCGAATAGCCGACCCCGTCCCCCGCGAACCCAACGTCTCCGCCAACTCCTGCGAAAACCGCAACCCCTCAGCACGACCGAACTGAGCAACCCGCTCCGCCACCCGCCCCGCCACCTCATCCAAGACACCATCACGCGCCAGCCGCACCACATCATGCGTCCCCCGCACAATCCTCGCCGCAACATCACGCGAATTCTGCAGCAACTCCGCAGCCTTGCCCTGGGCACCGGGCCCGGCCACCGTCACATCTGACGAGGGCAACCCGGCAGCCATCCCAGATCGTGCTGCCTCAACAACATTCCCACTCGCGCCTGAGGCACCCTCAACGGCGATGTCTCGCGCACTCGGCCCTGATCGCTCAGTCCGCACCCGCTTTACCAACTCCGCGGCCTGCCCCACCCGCTGGCGCAGACCATCGATGTCCGCACCATCCAGCTCACCCCGCCCCAACTGGACCGACCACTCCGCAACTCGCGCACGTAACCCAGCCCGGTAATCGATCGGCGCAGCAGCCAAAAGCCCATGCAACGAACCCACCAACTCGATCAACTCTGTGACCAGACCCAGCCGCTCAGTCGCAACGACGTCCGCACTTGCCGACGACGCCCCCTCCGCCGGCATATCACCTCCGGACCGCGACGCCGCCGAAGCCGAACCGTCATCCTCCCACCGCTTGAACTCCGCAAGCCGCGAATAACCCCATCTTTCGCGCTTTCCGAATTTGGTGGCCAACGTCGCGGCTGTGTGGGGCTCACCCGCATCACGAGCGCGACGAAGCTCCGCCCATACCTCCGCCATCAGCGCATCCCGCTCCTGCTTCGCCACATCCGACCGACCCACGCCTTCCTCGCTTCTCCGGAACTCCGCAAGCCGCTGCCTACCCCACGACAGGCTCTTTCCGAATTTCGCCGCCAATGTCGCACCCGTGTGGGGCTTACCGTCGTCACGAGCCCGACGCAGCTCTGCCCGCGCCGCCTCCCGGGCCTGTGCCTCGTCCGCCGGGGGCATCCGCCGACCAGACCGCCGCTCAGACTCAACGTCCGCCGAGGAATCCTGCACGCCGGCCGGGAACTCTGGCCCTGCTCCAGCGCGAATGGTCAACCCAGTTCCTTGCGTACCGAGCGCGGTCGCCAACTCACCGGATAACCGCAATCCCTCATCGCGGCCGAATTCACGAACCTTCGCCGCAACCCGCTCCACCACCTCATCCAAGTGGCCCGCCCGCGCCAGCCGTGCCACATCATGCGTCCGCCGTACAATCCCGACCGCAACATCACGCGAACTTGTCGACACCCCTGATTCCGCAACCTTCTCCCGTGCACTCGACTCAGCTACGGCCGCATCCGTCCCGGACAGCTCGGAAACCCGGCCCGGCCGCTCAGCCACACCCCCATCCACACCCCCATCCACGCCCCCATCCACGCCCCCATCCATACCCACTGCCGATGCACCTTCCGCCGACAGACCACTCCCAGACCCCAGCCCCTCCGGAGCCGAACCACCACCCTCCCGCCTTCTGAACTCCGCGAGCCGCTCGATAGCCCACGCCCTGCTCTTTCCGAACGCCTCTCCCAACGTCTTCCCGCTGTGGGGTTTGCCCGCGTCACGAGCACGACGCACCTCCGCCCACACCTTCGCCGTACCCGCATCCCGGTCCCGCTGCACCAACCCCGCCGGCCTCACATCCCGCTCGCTCCTTCTGAACTCCGCGAGCCGCTCCACACCCCACGCCTTGCTCTTCCCGAACGCCTGTCCCAACGTCTTCCCGCTGTGGGGTTTGCCCGCGTCACGAGCACGACGCACCTCCGCCCACACCGATGCCAAACCAGCATCTCGCTCCCGCTGCGCCACCTCCGCCCGGCTCACACCCCCCTCCCTCTCCCTGAACTCCACAAGCCGCGCATAACCCCACGAAGTAACTTTTCCGAATGCCTCCGCCAAACTCTGACCGGTGTAGGGCTCACCCGCGGCTTCAGCACGACGCACCTCCGCCCACACCTCCTCCCGCTGCACCGCATCCGTCCGACTCGACCCCCTCTCCTCCGCTCTGAACTCAGCAAGACGCTGCCCACCCCACGAGGCACTCTTTCCGAACGCGTTCCCCAACGACTTACCGCTGTGGGGTTCGCCCGCGGCCTCAGCACGACGCACCTCCGCCCACACCGCCTCCCGCTGCCGCTTCGCCAAGTCCGCCCGGCTCGTCCCCCCGTCCTTGGCCCGGAACTCCCTAATCCGCGCATAAGCCCACGGCGTACCTTTTCCGAATGCCTTCGCCAAACTCTCACCGGTATAGGGCTCACCCGCGTCATCGGCTCGACGCAGCTCGGCCCGCACGGCCGCCAAATCCACCTCCCGTTCGGGCTTCGCCACATCAGCCCCTGTCGCATCCCCGTTTCGGAACTCCGCAACCTGCGCATACCCCCATGACTTGCCCTTCCCGAACTTGGCTGCCAGCGTCACACCGGTGTGCGGCTCACCCGCGTCATGAGCACGACGCAGCTCCGCTCGCACCTTCTCCAACTCCGCCTCCCGCTGCTGCTTCGCCGCATTCCCCCGCTGCGCACGCCGACCAGACTGCGGCTCGGATTCCACATCCTCATCACCCGAGTCAAACCGTTTCCGCTTGGGTCCGCTGCTTTCACCCGCCGCAGACGGCTCACCCATATCTACAACGGAAGGAAACGCATCCGCGCCATCCCCGAACCACTCGGCCGCAACCACGTCCGCACCGAACAACGATGGGTCCGCCGCCCACCCATCATCCGATCGACCGCCCTGAATCTCGCCCCACTCAAAACCCAGCGACTGCCCAGCATTTGACGGATCGATCGCCCACAACACCGGATCCGCAGCAAACGGCAGACCAACCGAATCCGCGAACACATCCTCGCCCGGTACCGACCGATCCGCCGGCCCTGCCCACTCCAGCAAAGCGCGCCCCGACTCAGACTCCAGCGGGTCAAACAGCACAAGGCCGCCGACCGATTCGGCAGCGGCCGGTGAGTCCTGCGGTCCTACCGGCGAATTCTCCTTATCTGCTGGTGAATCCGGGCCTACTCCAGCGCGGACGGCCAGGCCCGTGCCTTCCGTGCCCAGCTCGGCCGCCAGCTCCCGGGAAAACCGCACCGCCTCAGCACGACCGAACGCACGAACCCGCTCCGCAACCCGATCGACCACCCGATTCACCATGCCCGCGCGCGCCAGCCGCACCACATCATGCGTCCCCCGCACAATCCCCACCGCAACATCACGCCAACCCAACGACGCTCCCGACGCCGACGTCTCCCCCTGCGCACTCGACCCGGCCATGCCCGCGCCTGCCGAGGACAACCCAGGAACCGCCCCCGAGCACTCGGCCCGCACCCGCTCCAGCAACGCCGCCGCCTGCCGCACCCTCCTGCGCAAACCATCCACGTCCGCGCCACCCAGCTCACCCCGCTCCAACCGCCCCGACCACTCCTCCACCCGCGCACGCAACCCAGGCCGATACCCCTCCGGCGCAGCAACCAACAACTCCCGCAACGAACCCACCAACCCCACCAACTCCGAAACCAACGCCGACCGCTCAACTGCCACCGCATCCAAGCTCTCCGCCGACGTCTCCTCCTGCGACACACCTTCCTGTGACACCCCGGCCGCCGACGTCTCCTCCTGCGACACCTCCCCTGCCGGCACCTCCTCATCCGACGCCTCCCCTGTCGGCACCTCCCCTGCCGGCACCTCCTCATCCGACGCCTCCTCCGCCGGCACCTCCTCCGCCGACGCCTCGTCATCCGACGTCTCCTCCGGCGGCACCTCCACGGGCGCAGCCTCCCCAGACCGCGACGCTGCCAGGGCTGAACCATCACCGTCGCTCCTCCTGAACTCCGCAATCCGCTCCGCACCCCACGACGTGCTCTTCCCGTACTTCTTGCCCAACGACTGACCGGTGTAGGGCTCACCCACATCACGAGCACGACGCAACTCCGCCCAAATCGACTCCAACTTCGCATCCCGCACCCGGTCTTTACCGCCCTCCCGCCTCCTGAACTCCGCTAGCCGTGCATAACCCCACGCCGTACTTTTGCCGAACGCTTTCGCCAACGACGGACCGGAGTGGGGCCCACCGACATCACGAGCACGACGCACCTCCGCCCACACCGCCTCCAACTCCGCATCCCGCGCCCGGGCCGAATCCCTCTCCCGCCTCCCGAAATTCCGAAGCCGTTCCCTGCCCCAAGTCCTACTCTTTCCGAACGCCGCCCCCAACGACTGCTCGGTGTGGGGCTCGCCCGCATCGCGAGCACGACGCACCTCCGCCAGCACATCCTCCAAATCCGCCTCCTGCCCTCGCCTCGCCAACTCCGACCAGGACAAAACGCCCTCCCCTGCCCTGAACTCCGCAACCCGCTCCGCACCCCACCGCATGCTCATCTCGAATTTCGTCGCCAGCGATCGGCCCGTGTGGGGTTCACCCGCTTCGTCAGCACGACGCAGCTCAGCCCGCACCAGAGCCAACTCCACATCCCGTTCGCCAGCGTCGGTCGTACCGCCCTCCTGCCTGCTGAACTCCGCGAGCCGCTCCTTACCCCACGACGTGCCCTTTCCGAACGCCTCCCCCAACGTCTCAGCGGTGTGGGGCTCACCCGCCTCGCGAGCACGCCGCACCTCCGCCCAAACTGGCTCCGACTCCGCATCCCACACCCGCTGAGCCAACTCCGCCTGACGCACACCTCCCTCCCGTTCCCTGAACTCCGCTAGCCGTGCATAACCCCACGACTTGCCTTTTCCAAACGCCTTCGCCAGCGTCGAACCGCTGTGGGGCTCGCCCGCATCACGAGCACGACGCAGCTCCGCCCACACTGCCTCCAAGTCCATATCGCGTTCTCCAGCAGCCAACGGCGCCTCGGTCGTACCGCCCTCCCGCCTCCTGAACTCCGCAAGCCGCTCCCTACCCCACGACGTGCCCCTTCCGAACGCCTCCCCCAACGACTTACCCGTGTGAGATACACCCTTGTCTTCCGCGCGACGCACCTCCGCCCACACTGCCTCCAAGCCTTCCTCCCGCAGTCGCTGCGCCAACTCCGTAGCTGTATTCGCCTCGCTCTCCCTGAACTCCCTAAGCCGCGCAAAACCCCACGCACTACTCTTTCCGAACGCATTCGCCAACGTCACACCCGTATGGGGCTCACCTGCTTCGTCGGCGCGACGCACCTCCGCCCACACCTCCTCCGACTCCACCTCCCGCTTCTGCTTCGCCACATCCGCATGACTCGCGCCCCCCTCCCGCGCCCTGTACTCCGCAAGCCGCGCATTACCCCACCGCACGCTCTTTCCGAACACTTCCCCCAACGACCTACCCGTGTGCGGCTCACCCGCGTGATCGGCACGACGCACCTCCGCCCACACCGCCTCCCGCAGTTGCTGGGCCGACTCCGCACTTGGCTCCCCCTCGATCTCCCTGAACTCCCTAAGCCGTGATTGACCCCACCAGGCGCTCTTTCTGAACGCCTCCCCTAACGTCACACCTGTGTGCGGCTTTCCCGCCTCCTTCGCACGACGCACCTCCTCCCACACGGGCTCCAAATCCACCGCCCGCTTTCGCTTCGCCACATTCGCCCGATGCACGGGCCCCGCATCCTCAGCATCCTCAGCATCCTCAACATTCGATTCCACGCGACCCCGCTTGCGTCCACTGCTTTCACCCACCAACGCCGACCCACCCGTGTCCGCTACAGCTGGCAACCCACCCGGATCACCTGAGGGTCCCTCCGCCACAACCACATCCGCGCCCGGGAGCGAAGCATCTTCCGCCGGAACACCGCCTCTTTGACCACCCTCAACCCCATCCCACTCAAAGCCCCAGGAATGCCCGGCGCCCAACGGGTCAACCGACCACGACCCCATCGTGTCCGCCGTCTGAGCCCACTCCAGCAACGCCACTCCGGGCCCGGACTCCAACAGGTCAAACGCCGCCAAGCCGAATGCCGACTCATCGGGCGCCGCCTGCGAATCAGCAACGCCCGCCTGGGAATCATCCGCACCGGACGGTGAATCTGGCCCCGCTCCAGCGCGAATCACGAACCCCGTCCCTGCTGTACCCATCGTGGCCGCTAACTCCCGGGAAAACCGCAACCCCTCATCACGGCCGGACTCACCAATCTTCTCCGCAACCTGCTCCACAACCTCATCCAAAGAACCCTCACGCGCCAGCCGCACCACATCATGCGTCCCTCGCACAATCTCCGCCGCAACATCACGCGAACCCCGCGGCACCTCCGCAGTGTCCTCCGGAACACTCGACCCGGCCACGGCCGCATCTGCCAAGAACAAATCAAAATCCACACCCCACTGATCAACCGCATCCAACCCCGCCGCCGACGGGCCTCCCCCAGGCCCCAACGCCGCCAAGGCCGAACCTTCACCCACGCTGCTCCCGAAATCCGGCAGCGGCGCTTGACCCCACGACATGCTCGTCTCGAACACGTCCCCCAGGTCCAGGTGGGGCTCATTCGCGGCTTCGGCACCCGGCTTCGCCCACGCCTCCGGCAATTCCGCATCCCGCTGCCCGGCAGCCACCTGCGCGTCGGCCGTACCACCTTCTCCGATCCCGAACTCCGCAAGCCCCTGCGACGTGGCCTCTCCGGAGGCATCCGTCGACGCCGCACCGTTGTAGGGATCCTCGCCAGCGGGAGGCACCTCGGCTCCTACGTCCCCCGAGGGCACCTCAGGGTTTTCCCCCGCCGGATCCGCCTGCCCGTTAGCCCGCTCCCTCTTCCGGAACTCCGCAATCCACTTACTGCCCCACGACGTGCTGTGGCCGAACTTCGACGCCAACGACTTGCCGGTGTGTGACTCGCCCGCATCACGAGCACGCCGCAGCTCCGCCCACACCTGCTCCAACTCCGCCTCTTGCTTTCGCTTCGCCACGTCCGCCCGACTGCCGATCCCGTCAGGCGCCCTGAACTCCGCAAGCCGCTTTCTGCCCCAACTCTCGCTCTTTCCGAACTTGGTCCCCAACGTCGAACCCGTGTGGGGCTCACCCGCCTCATCAGCACGACGCACCTCGGCCCACACCGCCGCCAAGTCCACGTCCCGCCTCTGCTGCGCCACATCCGCCCGGGCCACCTGCTGGTCCGCCGGCCGCGCAGGCTCGGCATCACCCAAAACTTCAACAGGGCCCCGCTGGTGCCCGTTACTTTCACCCGATGACGCCGCGCCACCCACATCCCAAACCGAAGACAAGGCATCCACATCAGCCGCAAACCACTCCGCCGAAAACCAATCCGCGTCGGCTACCGACACACCCTCCCCCGGCGCCCCACCCGTTTGACCGTCCGGAAACGCACCCCACCCAAAGTCAAACGACTCGTCAATGCCCCACGACGTGCTCTCGCCCAACGTCTCCTCCAACGACTGGCCGGTGTGGGGCTCGCCCGCCTCGTCGGCGCGACGCACCTCCTCCGACGCCGCCGCCAAATCCGCATCCTGCGCCCGGTTCTTGCCCTTCTCCATTCTCTTCAAATCCAAAAGCCGCTCTTTGCCCCACGACTTGCTTTTTCCGAATACTCTCCCCAGCGTCTCGCCGGTGTGGGGCTTACCCGCGTCGCGCGCACGACGCACCTCCGCCCACACCGCCTCCAAACCCGCCTGCTGCCGCCGCTTCGCCACCTCCGACCAGGCGACACCGCCCTCCCTTGCCCTGAACTCCGCAACCCGATCCGCTCCCCACCGCACGTCCATCCCGAACGCCCCCGCCAACGACCGACCCGTGTGGGGCTCGCCCGCCTCATCGGCCCGACGCACCTCCGCCCACACCGCCGCCAGATCCACATCCCGCTCCGTCACAACCGGTTGCGCCTCGGTCGTATTACCATCCCTGCGCTTGAACTCCGCAAGCCGCTCATAACCCCACGACTTGCTCTTTCCGAACGCCTTGGCCAGCGTCGCACCGTTGTGGGGCGTCCCCGACGCCTCCGCACGACGCACCTCTGCCCAGACGTCCTCCGAATCCGCCCCCTGCTTCGTCCTCGCACTAGCGGCCTGCGCCGTATCCCCTTCCCTCGCCCTGAACTCCGCAAGCCGCTCCTTGGCCCACGACTTGCCCTTTCCGAACGCCGTCGCCAACGTCGCAGCGGTATGGGGCTCACCCGCGGCTTCAGCTCGACGCAACGCTGCCCACACCGCCTCCAAATCCACCGTCGGCTTCCTCCCGGCCCTACCCGGCGGCGCACCTTCTTGCTTCCTGAAATCCGCAAGCCGCTCATAAGCCCACGCCTCACTCATTCCGAACGCATCTGCCAACGTCGCACCGGTGTGGGGCTCACCCGCCTCATCAGCTCGACGCACCTCCGCCCGCACCGCCTCCGAATCCACCGTCGGCTTCCTCCCCGCCCTACCCGGCCGCGCAGGACTCCCTTCCCGCTTCCTGAACTCCGCAAGCCGCTCCCTAGCCCACGACGCGCTCTTTCCGAACTTGGCCGCCAACGTCGCACCGGTGTGGGGCTCATCCGCCTCATCGGCACGACGCACCTCCGCCCACACGACCGCCAAGTCCACCGCCGGCTTGCTCCCGCCCCTAGCCGCCGGCCCGCTCCCTTCTTGCTTTCTGAACTCCGCAAGCCGTTCCTTAGCCCACGACGCGCTCTTTCCGAACTTGGCCGCCAACGTCGCACCGGTGTGGGGTTCACCCGCCTCACGAGCACGACGGACCTCCGCCGACACCGCCGCCAAGTCCACCTCTCGCTTCCGTTGCTCCACAACCGACCAACTCTCGCCTCCCTCCCGCTTCCTGAACTCCGCAAGCCGCTTTTGGCCCCACCTCGCGCTGCCCCCGAACACTTCGCCCAACGACTTACCCGTGTGCGGCTTACCCGCCTCACTAGCACGACGCACCTCCGCCCACACGTCCTCCAAATCCACCACCCGGCCCTGCTCCACGACGCCCGCCGGAGGCACACGCCGACGAGACTGCATCTCGGCCTCGGCGTCCTCATCGCCCGAGTCAGCAACCCGCCCCCGCTTACGCCCACTACTGTCACCCACCGTAGCCGACCCACCCACGTTCCCAACCGAGGACAACCCCACCGAATCGGCCCCAAACCGTTCAGGCGCAAGCACATCCGCGTCACCAACCGGCGGCTGCGCCGCCAGCCGACCACCCGTTTCTCCGGCCCGATTGTCATCACCGTCAAAATCCGACGACTGGCCAACACCCAACGGATCAGCCGACCACGACTCCACCTCACCCCCCGCCTCAGCCCACTCCAGCAAGGCACGACCCGACTCAGACTGCAACGGATCAAACACCACCGAACCACCCAGCAAGTCATCAGCAGTCGCCGACGAATCCGATCCCGCTCCAGCATGGACGCCCAGCGAATCACCCTCCGTACCAAGCCAGGCCGCCAATTCCCGCGAAAACCGCCGTGCTTCGACAACGCCCTGTTCCAAACGCCGCGCCGCCACCAACTCAACTACCTCGGCAACCGAAACAAGCCGGTGACCCGCCACCTTCCTCACCTCATGCGTGTGCTGCACCAGCATCAACGCCGGCTCACGCGGCCCAGCCACCGACCGCGCCCGCTCGATCTCCCGCCGCAAATCCCCCACCGACCAACTCGCCACAGCCTCCCCCCGCACGCGCGACCCAGGCACAGCCGAGCCCGCCACCCCCGCTGGAACGGCAGCAACCGGACCCACGCCTGGCCCCTCACCGCCCTCGACAACCCGCTCCGGTGCCTTGACCCGACCCGGCCCGACCACCGGCCGAGGACGAGACCCATCAGCGGCAAACCGCATCCACCGTGGACCATGCCGACCATGCCCCGGCACGAACGCAACGACATCACGACCCAAGTCCCGCGCCGCCTCCGACGCCTGTCGCGGCGGAACCACCGCACCATCCCCCGACACCAACATCACCGGACCCTCGCCCACCTGACCACGCACGAACGCCGTAATCCCGCCACCGGACAGCATCTCCACGGGCACCCGCACCGCATCCGAGGGCAGCCCCAACGAATCCGGCATGGCCACCACATCACTACCGGGCCGAGGCAAATCGCCGCGCGCGGTCACCGCATGCACACCAGCAGACACGTCGTGGCCGCTCGCCTCACCCTCCCGCCTCACCGGCGGTTGACCATCCGCACCCACGTGGCCACCCGAAACCGCCTCGGTCCCGGGGGAATCATTCATCCACAAACCGTGATCCGCCGCCGCACCAGCTGCCGCAGAAGACGCTGCCAGCGGCTCACTCACCGACAAGTCACGCACCGGCTCTACCACCCGCGGACCGGAAACCTCACCGGCAGGCGCGTCGTAGTCGCTCGTCTGACCCCGCGACAGCTCGGGCCCCACACGATCCGGATTCACCTGGGCGTGCGGAACGTGACCTGTCGTGGACGGCACAGGGTCCGGCGATGCACCAGAAACATGAGATCGGCCAGCAGCGAAGTCCCGTGCATCTGCCCCGGGACCAACCGTTTGCGCCCTTGACACATCACTACTATCCACACCAGACAATTCAGGGCCGCCGCCGTGATTGTCACCGGAGAGCGGTCCGAACACCGACGGCGCGCCCCCACCGATCTGTCCAACCGCACCCTCGGACGGCAACTCCGATGTCGCAGTGGCGGGACGAGCCCGCTCAACATCCGCCGCCGCAGGCGAATACGCCGGTGGCGGTGTATCGGGCCGGGCCTGCTCGGTATCCGGTATCGCCGGCGAGTACGCCGGTGGCGGCGCGTCTAGCGGATCTTCGCCGACCATCTCCGGCACATTGGTGTCAACAGCGCCGTGCACCTTTCCATCGGCGGCCGTGGACTCGCCCAGGACATGCCGGCCACCCGCCACGCCCTGGCCCTGCGGCGGTGTCCCGGAATCCGACGGCGCGGTCCCCGGCGCCAGATGATCCGCAGAAGCCATGCCGGAGCCAGCCGATACTCCTGCGACGTCCCTGCCCAGGCTCTCCGAACCACCTGGTACCCGACCAGAGGAAGCTTGACCGCCCACAGTGGAGCCGTCGGACGGGGACGATTCACCGCTGAGCCCAGGAATTACGGGCCCGTCACCCTCACCAGCCGAATGGTCTGGCGTGCGCGGACCATGACCGGCCGAGGCCGTGGCCCGGCCAAAGTCGAAACGCCGGCCCGCAGGATCGCCATCCACTGGCGCAACACCCGAATGCGTCGCCTCCGCGAAACCTGCGGACGGCGGGACCATCCCCGCGCCTGGGAACGCCTCCTTGCCCTTCGCCCAACCGCTTTCGCCATCCGGCACCGCGCTCTTGCCTTCTGCGGCTCCCTTCTCGCCACCCAGCACCTCACCCTTTTCCCCGGCAACCCCGCTCTTGCCGTCCTCCATCCCAACCACACCAGCCCGGAAACCACCGACACCACCGCCCGACACGGGGCCAGAAAATGCCGAACCCCCGTCAGACACACCACCGGTATCCGAAAAGTCCTTCTCATCAACGATTTCCCGCTGGGAATCAGCCGCCACCAGCGGAGTCGTCTCCTCACTGGTCGACCCGTCCCGGTAACACGTGCCCGGCGGAATCAACTCACCCCGCAACACCAAACCCGCCAACCTCCCCGCACCCGAAGCCACCGACTCCGACACCCCCGCCGTAAACGAAAACGGATTGAACTGCACACCCTGACCAGTCGCCACCCCATACACCAACTCACCCACCATCTCCGTCAAACCCTCCTCCAACGACTCCCCCAACCCCCGACCAAACCGCGCCGCCCACATTCCTCGCACCGACATCCCCGCGTACGAATCCACCGCCTCCGCCACCACATCCGCAAACCGCGCCAACCCCGACACCGGATACAACTCCGCATGCTCCTCGGCAGCCCGCCGCGCCGCCGCCTCCAACAACTGCCTGTCCACCTGATCACCCAACCCCGCGACCAGCACCCGCGCCACCGACTTGCCCACCACATTGCCCAACGCCGACAACGGCAACCCCACCCCCGCCGACATCGCCCCCACACCCGCCGCATCCCGCGTCCACGACGACGACCAACCCTCCTTCCCCTCCGACACCAACACACCCTGCGCCACCACATCCGGCAACACGTTCAACCCCACACCCACCCCCGCACACATAGCCAACCGCATAAACAACTGACCCCACCACCGCGACAACACAAACCGCATCACCGCCACCCTCGCCGCCAACCACGCCAACGACGCCCCACCCGTCGCACCCGCCATCGCCACCGCCCACGCAATCTCCCCCAACAACACCACCAACCCACCCACCGTCACAAACTTCAAATACTTCACCTGCCACCCCACATCCCGCACAAACACCCCCAACCCCCGCAACACCCCACCCGAGACCTCCAGCACATCCGCAAAACCCCCCACATTCTCCGCAAACCGATCCGCCGCCTTACCCGAAAAATCGCCCCGTGCCCGTGCTACTGCCTCCGCCAAACCATCCCTCAGCCCCTCCACCGCACCCACACCCGACACCAACGCCTCCCCCACCGCCAACAACGCATCCTCATCCGCATCCGTCATATCCTCACCCGTCAACACCTGAAAAAGCCGCCTCACCTCCTCCGGCACCACAATCGACACCCACACCACCCACTCAGACGATTCTCAGAACCAACCGGAACGACTACACTTCGTTATCTGGGCGATGGCATCTCACCGAGGAGTGCCGCCCCCATCTCATTGAACATACGGGTGACATGGCACTTCCCTTCCTTCCACGAGATTGGCGACTATCGCGCTATGCTCATCCGGTCGCGGCCTCCTCGTCCTAGCCGCCATCGGTGGGCCGCCGCATCGGTGGGCGCTGATCGCGAACCCGGTCGGCGGCCACGATTGAAGCTCCGGACGAACCCAGCCCGAACGTGGCCCTGCACTTGCGTTGCGGAGAACGACTCGGCGGCTATCCATAGCCTGGTCGCAGCGACCTCACCACAGCGTCGCCAATCCACTCCCACCAGTGAGCGGGCGCTCCGACACGGTTTTCAGCGCCGTTAGCGGATTGAGGCCGATGAGGTCCGGCTGCGAGTCCTTGTCCAGCGACTCGCGATCTGCTCCGGTCTGCGCCGCCCAGCTGCGCATGCTGCTCTCCGTTTCTGGGTAGCACACGGGGTGAGTGCCGCTGCGGCATCGCCTGGCGATTCCTTCGAAAGTCAACATAGGGTACCCGGTGGGCGGATACCAGGGAACGAAGGGGAAAAGTCCCCTGGTCGCAACGCCCTTGCGAGATCCGGAGGCCAGATAAAGATTTCACAATCCGCGCCCAACCAGGTACGTTTCCAAACCGGACTGACGACCCTAGTCATCCGAGTTGGAGCGCGGTCAAGATTCCACTCTATTCATGCCTGATTTTCGCGCCAGTGTTACCCGTTTACACACTCCTTCGCTCCCTTTCCATCTACCGGCGGCCGAGGTCTGCCGGGCTCTCGCGTTCCCAATGATCCACATCATCTGAAACGATCAGGAGGTGACACCGCCGGCACCGTTTCATCCTCGATCAGTGAGTGTGGGAACTCGCGGGCGGCTACGTCGACCCGAACGAAGAAACGGCACTGACCGCGGCCCGTGAGGTCGAGGAAGAGACCGGCTGGCGCCCGCTGTCCATCCGGCCGTTCGGCACTTTCCAGCCCGTCACCGGAAGCGCGGACTTCGAGAACCTGCTGTTCCTCGCCGACGGCGCCGAGGACACCGGTAAGCCGGCTGACATCAACGAAACGGCACGCGTCGAATGGATGCCGTCGACCGAAATCCCCGAGCGCATCGACCCAGGCGAGATTCCGGGCGCCGCGCGCGTGGTCGCCAAACGCCTACGGCTCACGGCTTCGCCGACGCTGGAGGACCTGTGTGTGCTGCTGCCGGAAGACATTCCGGGACCGGACGAGATCGTCGGCACGTGATCGCGGCGATTTCAATGGAAATCGCCGGCAACAGAAGCGCCCCCGGCACGTGGTTGGGATGCCGGGGGCGCTTCGCTGTGCACGGTCAGAACCGGCCGGACTTCACGGCGTCGATGAACGCCGACCACTGCGCGGCGGTCGTAGTGAAGTACCCGGCGGACCGGTCCTTCGTGTCGCGGACAGCCGCCCCGTCACTGGCGCGGCCGATCTCGACGCAGTTGGTTTGAGAGCTGCTATAGCTGGACTTCCGCCATCCGTAAGGCATGCGGGGTATCGTCATGTTGTCGTCTCCAGTTCAGTGATGACATCGGCGATGAGCTTGGTTGTGTCGGCCGGGCTCATCGCCACGCTTTTCACCCTATCGACGGCGTTTCGGTACGCCTCGATGTCGTCCGGTTCATGGAAGAACAGCCCGGCACGTCGGTTCTCGACATGCACGATCGGTCGTTCGTCGTCGAAGTCGATCAGGACGAACGGACCTTCGAGCGCTGGGCTCCATCCCGCTGTTGATGAGACTATTCGGAGGTCGACAGTGGGCATCTGGGCGTAGTTCAACAGGTGGTGCATCTGGTCGAGCACCACATCTCGACCGCCGATCTCCTGCCGAATGGCCGCTTCTCCGACGAGCGCCAGTAGGTTCGCCGGTTCCCGCCGAGTCAGCACCTCGCGCCTCCCCACCCTGACGAGTACGCGAGTCTCGATCTCGTGGGTGGGCACCTCGGCGGCCACCATGATGGCGCGGGCATATTCGGCGGTCTGCAGCAAGCCAGGAATGAGCAGCGGTGCCACGTCGGTGATGCGTTGAGCGCTGCGCTCGAACTCCAGTAGTGCGGCCATCTGCCGATCCCTGTCACCACTCTGCACCGAGAGCCAATGCGGGTCGCCGGCCCCGCGTGCCAGATCGAGCAATTCGGAACGCTCCGCGCCATTGACGCCGGTGGCGGCAAGGATCGATGCAACGTCCTCCGGTTGAGGCGACCTTGCACCGGTTTCCCAACGAGAGATGGCGCTGTGCGAAATTCCGAGCTGTTCAGCCAACCCACGGACGGTGAAACCCGCAGCCTTACGGGCATCGCGAAGTCGTGCGCCGAGCGCGCGTGCCTTCGGTGATCCGTTGGTGCCAGACATGCACCACATCATAGGAGAGGCGGAGGCTCGTCGATCTATCGCCCTTTCGATGCATTGCCCTCTTCGTGCCACAGGTGCCACGGTATTGGCACCTTGTCACCACCTCGATGGCGCCAACCTGGGGCCGCAGCGTATTGGGAGGTATGTCTTGTGATGTACAGACCCCACTTCTTCAGCTGGGTGCCTGCCGATGGTCTGCGGCATGCCAGCACCGACGCCAAACCTTTCAGGGGCTACCCGACCGGTTTCGTGGTGGCCACCCTGTGCGGTCACCAGTTGGCAGCGGAAAACACCGATCTGGCGTGGTTTTGGGAGACGTGCCGGACCTGCGACGACAAGGCTCACGAACTTGCTAAGACCCCGACGCCACCCGCCGCGAGTGCGAGATGAGCGCGACGGAAGCCGACCGGGCAGTCACACTCGCCACTCTGTTGACGAGCGCGGCCGTCGCGTTGAACGGCCTGGCCAAGGCCGTCCTCATGGGACGGGCAACCGATGACGCTTACCTGGACACCGAACGACTGTTGTCCGAGCTGGTCGACATGCTCAGGGACCGGTGTCAGACCTACGTGCCGCCGCGCGTGGTCGACTCGAAACGGCCCGACCCGTGACGGCCGCGCTCGCCTCTACCGGCCTGTTCATCTTCGGCGCGCTCGCAGTGTGGGCGACGTTCTACTACGCCCCGGCCCGGCACGCAGGAAGCGGTCAAGGCGCGTTGACAGTCGACTACCTGATCGCACGGGTGAAAGCGGAGACCAGCGGCGGCCGACACCGGCTCCGCGAACGCGAGCCGCGCACAGTCCAGCTGCACGGCGACCTCTCCGACGCGCTCGCGAACGAAAAAACCCGGATCCTGCCGCTTGTCGAGTCCGGTCTCCCGGCCGACCGCGAATCGTACCTACCGGCCCGGGACCGAGACGCGCTGGCCCGGAATCGGGGAATGCTGCGGCGAATCCTGGGCGTGCCCGAAGACGTCGCCGACACGGCGCCCAAGGGCGACCCCATCGGGGTCCGACACCGCACGGTCGCGGCGATCGAACAGGCCGGGTACATCGTCGACCGCGAGCTATGGTTCAGCGAGGGCGCGATGCTGTGCAGCCAGTGCCACAACGGCTGCTACGACGACCCGCCGCCGAAGAAGTGAGCACCGATGACCCGACGTGACTGGGACGAACTGCCCGCCGCCGTGCGTGCCGCGATCGAGAACAAGTGTGGCACGGTGACGCGGGCGGTGTTCCCGGACGCCGGGCGGAACTCGGACGTGTCCGCCACCCTGCACGCCGGTGGCGGACACGTCCTGTTCTGCAAGGGCGTCCGACTCGACACCTCGCGCGCCCGGATGTACCGGCACGAGGCGCGGGTGAACCCGTACCTTCCGTCGGAAGTGGCGCCGCGGCTGCTGTGGCAGACCGAGGTCGACGGATGGTTGCTGCTCGGGTTCGACCACGTACCCGGGCGGCATGCCGATCTCGCCCCGGATTCCCCGGACCTGCCGCTGATCGCCGACGCACTTCGTACGATCGGCGCCTCGTTGACGCCGTCGCCGGTCGACGCGCCGCAGCTCGCCGAGCAGTGGGCGCGGCTGGCCGCGTGGCGTCGCCTGGCGCACGACCAGGACGCCGAGCCCGACCAGTGGCTGCGTGATCGGCTCGGGGACTTCATCGACCGGGAACGCCGCGCGTTCGAGGCGATCGAGGGCGACGCCCTTGCCCACACCGATCTGCACCCTCTCAACGTGCTGGTGTGCGACCGAGCGCGGGTTGTCGACTGGGCATGGTCGCGCCGCGCCGCGCCGTGGGTCGACGCCGCATTGCTGGTGCTACGGCTAATCGACGCCGGGCACACCGCAGCCGCAGCCGAATGCTGGGCCGCCGACGCCCTGCCCGCGTGGTCCGCGGCAAGCGATGAGACGCGCACCGACTTCGCCGTTGCCGTACTCGGGGTCTGGCACCACATGGCGCGAGCCAACCCCGGGCCCCAACGGGCGCCGCTGGTAGACACCGCCCGTCGGTGGGTCGCGCACCGGCTCGGCGACATTGCGCCCCCGTTACTCGGCGCCGTGCGGTAGGCACCACCGGGAAAACGAAATCGGTCAGGAATCCAGGCGCAGGACCAGTTTGCCGCGGGTGTGGTTGTCCTCTCCTCGCCTGTGGGCCTGGGCGACCTCCTCCAGGGGGAAGACCTCCTCGACCTCGACCGCGACCGCTCCCTCGTCGATGAGGCGGGCGATCTCGGCCAGCGCGGTCCCGTCCGGCTCGACGAGGAAGGGACTGGTGCGCACCCCCCGAGCAGCGGCGGCCGCCCGCAGCTCGGGTGATACGCCGCCGGGGACGGCGACGAGCAGCCCGCCGTCCTTGAGGACCCGCAGGGAACGGGTGCTGGTGGCGTCGTGCCCGTCTCCCAGCAGGTCGATCACGACGTCGATGCCGGAAACCGTGTCCTCGAAGCGTTCCTTCGTGTAGTCAACGTGCACCGCTCCGAGTCGCGTAAGCCACTCATGGCGGCTTTCGCGGGCGGTGCCGACCACCTGCGCTCCCAGATGCCGGGCGATTTGGACGGCGAAATGCCCGACTCCACCGGCTGCGGCGTGCACCAATACGCGCTGCCCGGCCCGCACCTGGGCGGTGTCCGCCACGATCTGCCAGGCGGTGAGGGCCGCCAGGGGCACGGCTGCCGCCTGTTCATGGCTCAACGCGACCGGCTTTCGCGCGAACTGGCGGGCCGGAGCCGTGACGAACTCGGCGTACCCACCGGCCTGGCGGGGAAACCAGGGCATTCCGTAGACCTCGTCGCCGGGTGCCAGCGTGGTCACCCCGAAACCGACTTCCTCGACGACTCCCGAGACGTCCCAGCCCAGAACGAACGGCGGTTCGCCGAGCACGCCGGCCATACCGCCGCCTTGCCGGGTCTTCCAATCAACCGGGTTGATCCCCGCCGCGTGCACCCGCACCAATACCTCGGTCGGCAGTGGTTCGGGCCGGGGGACCTCCTCGACCCGCAGCACCTCCGGACCGCCGAAAGCACGCTGCACCACCGCACGCATCACTGACGTGGACAAGAGATCTCCTTGAGGTTCATGGATTTCAGTCGGCCGCTGTTCGCGGCCTCGACCGCACGCTAACCCCAGGGCCCTAGTTACCATCAAGGGCTAGTACTATCCAAAGGGAAGTACGAGCGTGGGAGGAACCAGCCATGAGCACTCGATGTGACACCGGCCAGCACGATCACCACGACGTCTACGAGGCCCAGTGCCCCTGCCGGGCGATGCTGGATCTGCTCGCGAACAAGTGGTCGGCGCTCGCGATCGGCGCGCTGGAGGAGGGACCACACCGATTCGGTGCGCTGCAACGCCGTCTACAGGGGATCAGCCCCAAGGTGCTCACCCAAACACTGCGCCGTCTCGAAGACGTCGGGCTGGTCGATCGAACCATCTACCCTGCCGTGCCCCTCCACGTCGAGTACGAGCTCACCCAACTCGGCCGCAGCGCCGCCGTCCCGCTCAACAATCTCCGAACCTGGGTCGAGGAAAACCTCGACCTCACCACCGCCCAGCGCTAATACCGGGTCCAGGAACGTTGGCCGGGCCACCGAGGGCGCGTAGCGATTTCGCGCGAAGTGGGTTAGGGCGTAGAGAGTGATCACCTTTCCCCCCAACCCGGACATGCGCAGCAATCCGGCTGTGTGACGGGTGCAGGGGTGTCCGTCCGGGCCATTGGCCTTGGATTCGGGGTGGTGCTGATACTTCAACATCACCCGCCGGTAGGTGATGATCCGGACCAGGTCGTCAGGCGGTTCGATGCTGTATGACTCGTCTTGGTATTCCCACGCCTCTGCGGTGGTGCGGTAAGTGGTTCCGTTCGGGTCGTAGAGGAGTTAAACGGCTTGATCTGCTCCCGGAAGAGCTTGCCGGTATTCCATTCGGTGAATGGTCGGCACAGTAGCGGTGATGAGATACTGCGCCGTGTCAACGCGGGGCGGTCAAGTCGCTACGGTGCTGTGATCAGGCGTTATAGGCCACCGCGGAACGCGGTCGGCGACACCTACCCCCAGCGCGTACCAGCCAGAACGGTCCCGGACTGAGACGTCAGCCCGGGGCCGTTCGTCGTCGGATCGGGCCAGCGATCACGTGCGGATGGTTGCCGCCCGCACGAGATCCCGGTACGGCAGGGTCACGACCGGATACCCCGAGAGGTCTAGCTCTCGCTCGATCTCTTCCAGCAGACCAACCCCGGACTCGTCCACTGCGGTGATCTCGGTTTCGACGAACGCACCGAGAGAGCCGATCGTGTCGATGGCGACGGCAACGTCATCGTGCTTGGGATGCCGGTACAGCGTCCGGGCCTTCTCGACTCTGGCGAGCGTGACCATACCGGTGCACGTCATCAGGCGGTTGGCGGCTTCTGCCTGTTCGGCACCAGCGAGGAGAACGTTGGTCTCCACCTTGGCGATCACGTCGGTCGTGCTGTGCGTGCTCTCGTCCGAAGCGGGCTTGTAGGTGATCTCGGCGAAGCCGTCCCGCTGCCGAACCCGTAAGCACTCCACGGTTTCCAGGTAATCGACATGCCGGGGGCTGTAGTAGGTGTCGATCTCCGTGAACGTGCCGTGTTGCCGATATCCCAGCTCCGCCAGGCGGGACCGTAGCGCCTCGCCGCTGTCGGGTAGCTCGCGTTTCCGCTCGACCTCAATGGGACTCATGACCGGGATTATCTCCTTGAGTTGATCGCTGTGTACGCCCGTGCCAGGTTGGACTTGCCGCAGTGGTCTTGCACTGAATCCAACGCTCGTCGAAGCGCGGTCTCGTCGGACAGGGGAATGTTCTGGAACAGCACCAGTTGCTTAGCGTCGGTCAACGGGTTCGCCAGCCGCTTGGTCAGGAACCTGTTGTAGTAATTCCTCTCCGCCCGGAAAATATCACCGTCCTGAACAGGCATCAGGACCGTCTCACTATCCGAGTCGGCCGAATTGACCGCGAACGCTGTCAGCAGTTCGTCAGTGGTCAGGTAGGCGTAGGTCTCGCGGCCTTCTCTCGCCAGCCAAGACATCCACACTTCCGCACACGCCGTGTCGCCGTTCTCGGCAGCGGCGAGGAACGTGGTCAAGGCAACATCGGTCACTTCGTCCAGGATGTCACTATCGATGGTGTAGTGATCTCCGTACGCCTCACTCATCGCCAGCAGCGAGGCTTTCTGTGATCTCGGGAGCCAATCCGCCTCGGTCAGCGTGTAGTGCGCCCGCTTGTGACCGCGTTTGAAATCAACCCAGTCGTGCGCAAGCTGCCCATCCAAGATCGGTGTGAACCCCAGCACGCCGGAACGCCACACGTGATCCCGGAACGTGATGTAGTGCCGCTGAATCTCCCGGAACAGTCCAATGGGGGCGACGACAAACACGCAGGTGTTCACGTCAAGTTCCCCAACGGGGACGATCCGCGAGTTTTGACGGGCAAGGATGTCATCCGATGCGTGGTGGTACGGGTGCGTTCCCTCCCGCAGATACTGCGGGACGAACATCCGCATGAACTGCAACCACGCCAAAGCGTCGTACGACTGGATAGCCCGCTCATGCAACGAAGGGGACGCCACCGCGTACACGTCGCGGTAAACAAAAAAGCCGTATGGCCGCAAGACAGTGGGCAGCGTTCGCATCATAGCGTGCAACCCACTGTATCCCCCGCCGTACGAGTACACCTCATGCAGCAGAGCAGAGGCGCTGATGACGTCGGCTGGCCCGGAAAGAATGCTGCCGATGTCTTGCGCTAGACCATGCCGGAGAACGCAGGTCCCGCCCGCCTGGTTGAACTGCTCGACAGCCAGTGAAAGTGACTGCGACACCACGCCAGGAGCTTCCACCAAAGTGAGATGAAGAGTTCCGATGTCGTCAGCGCCAAGGTGGGACGCGAGGTAGGACACCGCTGCCCCGCCACCAGGGCCAACTTCCACCGCCTTCGGCTCCGCGTTCTGAACCCGACAAAGGGCACGACGCAACAGAAGTCCCTTTTCCGCACCGTGCGAATTGGCAGCCACGTCAAGGTACCCAACGTTCGATTTGTGCGCCCGAGCAAAGCCTTCCAGCGTCATGGCACCCCCTGTCAGAAACGGTCGCCCGGCAGGTACATCACAGCGGCTGGACACACTCAGGCACGTTGTGTTCCTCCATACCGCCGAAATACCAACCTCCGTGCAGCCATGCGACCAGCATCAACACCCCCACCCAGAAAATCAGGTTCCCTAAGTTGATCGGCGACTCACTCGAAATCTTCGCACCCATATGGACTTATCCCTCCGAATTCGTGTTGCCAGTCAGTGCATCGTGACCTGTTCCCTTTGGGGGGCTGGTGTCCGGTGCGGGTGCCGGTCGGGGGGCGGAACTGCGGCACCCGCACCGGGGTCTAGACGACCGCCGTGAGCTGTGTCGGGGCAGCTCGGCGGGCGGCACAGTTCCGGCAACCGACCACGCTGACCTGAGCATGCGTCGGTGCATTACCGCCGATCACCCGAACGTCGCACAACGTCCTCCCACGCCGGGCCTGGGCGCGTTCGTGGGCGGTCCGGTGGTGGTCGACCCAGATGTCAGCGGGTGCAGTGCCGATGTCGTCGGAGGTGAACCACGCAACCGGCGTCCGGGACTGCTGCGGAGCGATCGTCGCCTCAAGAGCGCGGACAGGGAGACAAGCCATCGTCATCGCTGCCCCTCTGGTCCTTGAAGGCGCTGCAACTCGCCGGGGCACCCAGTGCATGGGGTGGGGCTCCGTCTGCGCGGGTCAGCAGGCGCGAGGACGCCGAGCAGTACTCCGCACAGGGACTCGAGCTCCCCATAGAGAACGTAGTGCTCAATTCCGTTGCGGCTGACGAGCTTCCGGTAGCCGGTCACGACGGGATCGCCCCGCTAATCGTGGGCCACAGGTTGCTGCATGGAACCTGGCTGCTGGTCATTGCGGCGGACGCCTGCGAGTAGGCGTCCTGCCATTCAGCACCGTAGTGGGTCCATCGTTCGTGTTCACGGACTTCGTTGTAAACCGGGTCGGTGTGCAGACACGCGGGTTCGCTGCATCGCCACACGGTGGCTCCGTCAGGGTCGTAAGTTCGACGCGGCATCACTGATCACCCCTGGTTGTGTCTGGGTGGCGGGGGACCGGCGCTCGTGTACCCGATGCCGTGCCGATCCCCCGCCAGGCCGCGCCGGTGTTCCTGGGGGACGGGCTGGACGGGCCTACGGGAAGAAAGCAGCGGAGTCTTCCGGCGGCGGCTCGCCAGCCACACCATTGCGGCTCTGCGTGATCACTCACGCACTCAGAGTGTGCAGCCGGGCAAAGGCGCGAACTGACACAGAATTGACACAAAGATCAGCGTTACCCTTGGATCACGCCTCCTGCCCGGAGGAACCGGCCCCCGGACTAGGCCCCCGGAGGTCTCGGGCAGGCCAGGCACACGGCACCCCGGGCGAGAGGACGTTCACCATGACCGCCACCGGTCCCGAGCACATCGGCTCGAACATGGCTCTCCGACGCAAGGCGAAAGGTCTCACCCAACATGCGTTCGCCGCGCGGATAGGGATTTCCCCTTCCATGCTGACCAAAGTGGAGCGCGGGGAGCGAGAGGCCAGTCATTCCACCGTTGCCGCTGCCGCACGGGCGTTGCGGTGCACGATCGAGGACTTGACCGGTCAGCCCTATGTCGACAACAAGCGAGACAAGGCCGTTCAC
>NZ_JACHIW010000004.1 GCF_014203395.1 Saccharopolyspora phatthalungensis | reverse complement strand
CGAACTTCGCCCCCAGCGCCATTCCGAAGTAGGGCTCACCCGCATCACGAGCGCGACGCGCCTCCGCCCGTGCCTCGGTGCGCAGCTGCTCCGAGTCTGCCAACTCCGAACGACTCACATCGTCCTGGGCCCTGATTTCCTTGAGCCGCTCCGCGCCCCAGTCCCGGCCCCTGCCGAACTTCGCTCCCAACGACTGACCGGTGTGCGGCTTGCCCTCGTCGCGAGCGCGACGCGCCTCCGCCCGCGCCGCCTCCCGCAACGGTTCCGCAGGCCGAAGCCGCGCAGCCTCCTTCCCCGCTTCCGAAACCGGGGCAGGCCCCATGAGTCTTCGCGCCGCTCCCTCATCCACCGCGTCGTCGACCCGGCTCCGTTTGCGGCCACTGCTGACACTGATCGGGTCCGTTGCTTCAGCACCCCGATCGGTGTCCGCATTAGACACTGATGGGCCAGCCTCGGGTGGACTAACTTGATCGTCATCCGCCGCCACGTCGACATCCATCTTCGGGAGCAGATCAGGTACGACATGGGGCTCCAGCGTGTTTCGCACCCGCTCGACCAACGCACCAGCATCCTTCACCCGCTTCCGCAGCCCCGCCAACTCCGCACCATCGAACCCGCCCCGCCCCAACATCTCCAGCCACAACTCAACCCGGTCCCGCAACCCAGGCAGATAACCCACCGGCGCACCCACCAACAACCCCCGCAACGCATCCACCGACACCCCCAATTCGGCAACCAACTGCGACCGCTCGGCATCATTTACACCCACCGCCGACTCCCCCACCGACGTGCCAGGAACCAACCCCGCATCCCCCACACTCGACCCAGAACCCAACTGCTCGGCAACCACCGGATCAAGCCACCACGCTTCTGCACCATCCCCGGGACCCACAAAGCCCGGGTCAAACGACCACGAAAATGCGCCATCCGCTGATGCGACCAGCCCCGGGCCGGAGGACCACGACACCGTCTCATCCGCAGACTCGGCGGCCACACCACTAACCGCACCGCCGCCCGCGGCTCGCTGCGACACCGGAACCCCCGCCGGCGTACCAGCAACCAACCCCGCATCCCCCGCACCCCACCCAGTAGTCAACTGCTCGGCAACCACCGGATCAAGCCACCACTTCGCTCCAGAATCTCCGGACTCGGCCAATCCAGGAGCGACCGGTCCCGGCCCCCACTCATCCGCAGACGCAGCGGCCACCTCATCAACCGCACCACTGCCCCCGGAGTCCGCCGAAGCCCGCTCAACCTCGTCCTGGAGATCTGACTCCGTCCACCCCGCCACGCTCGTCGACTCAGTGAGCGAGCGCGACCGTTCGGCTACCGTCACATCCAGAGACGAGCCTCCCGCCGTCGCCACATCGCCCCCAAGGTCAGGCGATCCGGAGACCGAACCATCAACCGCATTCCTGATCTCCCGAAGTCGCGCGGCACCCCAGTCCCGGCCCCTGCCGAACTTCGCTCCCAACGCCTGACCGGTGTATGGCTTGCCCGCGTCACGAGCACGATGCGCCTCCACCCGCCCCGCTGCACGCTCCCGCTCGTCCAATTCCACTCGGCTGACGTCACTTTCCACGCCGATTTCTACAAGTCTCGCGCGAGCCCAGTCCTTGCTCCTGCCGAATTTCCCGGCCAGCTCCTCAACGGAGTACGGCTTACCCGCATCACGGGCGCGACGCGCTTCGGCACGCGCCGCCTCCCGCTCCCGATCGTCCGATACCGTTCGGCTCACACCATCGGAGTTGATCTCACCGAGTCGTCGGAAACCCCAGCCCTTGCTCTTGCCGAACTTCTCGCCCAACGTCCTACCCGAGTGGGGCTCACCGGCGTCACGCGCACGGCGCGCCTCCACCCGCGCCGCCTCCCGCACCCGCTCCTCCAACTCCAGCCGAGGCACACCACCTTCGCCCTTGATTTCCTCAATCCGCCACCAACCCCACCCCCTGCTCTTGCCGAACTTCTCGCCCAACGTCCTACCCGAGTGGGGCTCACCGGCGTCACGCGCACGGCGCGCCTCCACCCGCGCCGCCTCCCGCACCCGCTCCTCCGCCTTCGATGGGGGCGCCGCGTCCTGATCCCTGATTTCCCTCAGCCTCGCAAGCCCCCATTGCTTGCTCTTGGCAAACCTCTTTCCCAACGCCAAACCTGTGTAGTCCTCGCCCGCATCACGAGCGCGACGCGCCTCCTGGCGCGCCGCCTGCCGCAACGACTCCGCACCGAGGCCACTTCCCTGGCCATTCGGTTCCGCGCCTTCACCATCACCCAACATGTCCTCGGTAGACGACGCCGCCAACTCGGAAACCAACCACGACCGCCCAACATCCGCCGAGACCCCATCCGCTGACGCCCCAGCCATGTCGGCAAGAGCCCACGCCGAATCCCCCGCCTGCCAGCCAAAACCCAACGACTGCTCAGCGACCATTGGATCAAGCCGCCGCGACCGCATGAGATCCCCAGAGTCCACCGGGCTCGGGGCAGTAGCAACCGGCCACCAACCCACAACATTCGCAGGCCCAGCCGCCACACCAGCACCGCCCGCAGACTCATCAACCCTCCCCGAACCCGTCCCCGCATCCGGCCCCGCTCCAGCCTGAACCATCAACCCCGACCCCACCGAACCCAACCGCACCGCCAACTCCCGCGAAAACCGAACCCCCTCAGCACGCCCAAACCCACCAACCCTCGCCGCCACCAACGCCACCACATCATCCAACGACACCTCAGCACCCCCACGCGCCAGCATCACCACATCATGCGTACCCTGCACAACCCCCATCGCCACATCACGCGGCCCACCCACCGAATAAGCCCACTCAACCTCGACACGCAAATCCGACACCGACCACTCCGCCACACCCACCGACCCCCCAACCGGCAACGACCGCTCCGCCACATCCGCGTGCTCAACACCCAAACCACCAACCGGATTCTGGATCTCCCGAAGCCGCGCCGCACCCCATTGCCTGCTCCTGCCGAACTTCTTACCCAGCGTCTCGGCCTTGTAGGGCTCACCCACGTCACGGGCACGACGCGCCTCCGCACGCCCCGCCTCCCGCTGACGCTCGTCCAATACCGCTCGGCTAGCCCCGCTTTCCTCGCTGATTTCCGCAAGTCGCGCGCGTCCCCAGTCCTTGTTCTTTCCGAACTTGCTCGCCAGCGCCCTAGTGGTATATGGCTGACCGGCGTCACGAGCACGACGCGCCTCCGCTCGCGCTGCCTCACGGTCACGCTCGGCTGATCCCGCCCGGCTCACATCATTTTTGATCTCATCGAGTCGTCGGCCACCCCACCGCTTGTCCTTGCCGAACTTCTTCCCCAACGCCGTACCCGAGTAGGGCTTACCCTCGTCACGAGCATGCCGTGCCTCCACCCGCGCCGCCTCCCGCTCACGCTCCTCCAACGCCGTGCGGCTCAAACCACGACCTTCACCCCTGATTTCCTCAAGCCGCCACCAACCCCATCCCCTGTTCTTGCCGAACTTCTTCCCCAACGCCGCACCCGAGTAGGGCTTACCCTCGTCACGAGCACGCCGCGCCTCCACCCGCGCCGCCTCTCGCAGCTGCTCTTCGTCCTCCGACTCCGGCCGGCTCGCGGCTTCCTGCTCCCTGACTTCCTTGAGCCGCGCGCCCCCCCATGCCTTGCTCCGGCCAAACTTCTTCCCCAACTCCGCGCCGTTGTAAGCCAGGCCCACGTCACGAGCACGCCGCGCCTCCACCCGCGCCACCTCCCGCAACGACGCCCCGCTGTCAAGGCCCGCACCGTCCTGCACCGATTCCGAGTTCGGCCCCGATCGAGCCGCTTGTTCATCGATCTCCTCGTCGGCACGGCTGCGCTTTCGACCATTGCGCGCACCGGGCGAACCCGTTCCGGCCACCTCACGCGAAACGTCCTCAATAGACTCCAGCAGACGCCAGGCATCCGGGACCGCATGCTCGCTCCCCGCCGTGAGGCCGGCATCGGTGCCCGGAAGAACTCCAGGGGCGGCAAGGTGCCCCAGCTCGCTTCGCACCCGCTCGACCAACGCCCCAGCATCCTGCACCCGCTTCCGCAAGCCCGCCGGCCCAGCACCATCAAGCCCACCACGCCGCCTCAACATCGCCGACCAGCGCTCAACACTTTCCCCAAGCCCAGGCCGGTAACCCTCTGGCGCACCAATTAACAACCCCCGCAACGTATCCACGGCCTCCCCCAACTCGGTAACCAACCGCGACCGCTCAACATCACCCACCGACTCCGCAGCCGCCGACGTCCAAGCCACGTCGACAACACCCCACCCCACATCGCCGGAATCCCACCCAGAGCCCAACTCCTGCTCAGCAACGACCGGATCCAGCCACCACGGCCCCACCTCATTCCCAGACTCCCCAAGCCTCCAGACAGAAGCATCCGACCACCAACCCACAACATCCCCAGACTCATCAACACTCGCCGAACCCGCCCCCACATCCAGCCCCGCTCCAGCCTGAACCATCAACCCCGCCCCCACCGAACCCAACCGCACCGCCAACTCCCGCGAAAACCGAACCCCCTCAGCACGCCCAAACCCACCAACCCTCGCCGCCACCAACGCCACCACATCATCCAACGACACCTCAGCACCCCCACGCGCCAGCATCACCACATCATGCGTACCCTGCACAACACCCATCGCCACATCACGCGGCCCACCCACCGAATAAGCCCACTCAACCTCGACACGCAAATCCGACACCGACCACCCCGCCACATCCGCGGACTCGACACCCACAGTCGGCACATCACCCCGAGAAGCCGAAACCTCACCGGCGGAACCGCCAGCCTCATTCCTGATCTCTGAAAGGCGCGCCGCACCCCATTCCCGGCCCCTGCCGAACTTCTTCCCCAACGTCTCGGCCTTGTGGGGCTTACCCGCGTCCCGGGCACGACGCGCCTCCGCACGCCCCGCCTCCCGCTCACGCTCATCCAATATCGTTCGGCTAACTTCTCCTTCCTCGCTGATTTCCGCAAGTCGCACACGAGCCCAGTCCTTGCCTCTGCCGAACTTCTCGGCCAACTCTCTAGCGGTGTAGGGGCGACCGGCGTCGAGAGCGTGGCGCGCCTCCGTTCGCGCCGCCTCCCGGTCACGTTCTTCCCTTATCGTTCGGTTTACCCCGTCTCCCACGGCGATCTCATTGAGTCGCCGGCTACCCCACCCCTTGCTCCTGCCGAACTTCGCTCCCAACGCCGCGCCCGAGTAGGGCTTACCCCCGTCACTAGCACGCCGTGCCTCCACCCGCGCCGCCTCCCGCTCACGCTCCTCCAACTCCGAGACAGTCACCCCACCCTCATCTTTGAGTTCCTTCATCCGCCGCCAACCCCAGGCCGTGCTCTGCCCGAACTTCGCCGCCAACGCCCCGCCGGAGTAGGGCTGGCCAGCGTCACGGGCGCGACGCGCCTCCACCCGCGCAGCCTCCTGCAACTGCGCCTGGCTCTGCACCGCATGCCGGCCCTCGTCGCTGATTTCTCTAAGTCTCGCGCGCCCCCAGTCCTTACTCTTGCCGAACTTTTCCCCCAACGCCCGACTGGAGTAGGGCTGGCCCGCGTCCCGGGCGCGACGCGCCTCCTGCCGCGCCGCCTCGCGCAGCGACTCCCGGCTGCCCAGGCCCGCATCCTCCTTCCCCGCTTCCACTGCCGATTCCAGGAGCCTTCGCGCCGCTCGCTCATCCGCATCGGCGACGCGCCTTCGCTTGCGGTCACTGCCTTGGCCGATCGATTCGGTTCCGCCAAAACCACCCCCCAAACCACCCGCAGTGTCCTCAGTAGATGCCGACGGAGCCGCCCCGGACAGACTTACATTCTCGCCATCCGCAGTGAAGTCGACATCGATGCCAGGGAATAGAGGAGGCAAGGCGAGATCCGACGGCTCCACAGCTGTCGACTCACGAGCCGCGTGCGAGGTCTCAGCCGAAGCCACCTCAGGTGACGCTACGCGCTCCGTCGCTACAACAGCCTCAAGACCAGGCGCGAGAGCATCAGGTGCACTGCTGATCTCCAAAATTCGCGTCCGCCCCCAGTCCTTGCTCTTGCCGAACTTTCTCCCCAACGCCGGACCGGAGTAGGGCTGTCCCGCGTCCTGAGCACGACGCGCCTCCGCACGCGCCGCCGCACGCTGCTGTTCGACCAGGTCCGGTCGGGGCGCACCACTCTCGTTCCATATTTCCCCAATCCGCTGCCAACCCCATGTCCTGCTCTTTCCGAACTTCTTGCCCAAAGCATCACCCGTGTAGGGCTTTCCCTCGTCCCGAGCACGACGCGCCTCCGCACGCGCCGCCGCACGCTCTTCCTCCCGCTTTTGCTCAATCAGCTCCGACCGGCCCGCACCACCCTCATTTTCGATCTCTCTAAGCCGCGCCTGACCCCACTCCCTGCTCCTTCCGAACTTCTTTCCCAACGCCCTGGCCGAGTAGGGGGTCTCACCCTCGTCCCGGGCGCGACGCGCTTCCACCCGCCCCGCCTCACGCTGTCGCTCCTGCGCCTGCCAACTCGGCGGGGGGCTCTCGGTCGTGATTTCCGCAAGCCGGGTCTTACCCCACAGCACGCTCTTTCCGAACTTCTGCGCCAATGTCCGATGGGTGTATGGCTTGCCGTCCTCATTCGCACGACGCACCTCCTCCCGCGCTGCCTCCCGCACCTGCGCGTCCAATTCCGACGGGCGCGGAACACCCGGGGCCCTGATTTCAGCAAGCCGTGTCCGCCCCCACTCCCTGCTCTTCCCGAATTTCCGCCCCAACGCCGCACCCGAGTAGGGCTTGCCCTCGTCCCGAGCACGACGCGCCTCGGCCCGCCCCTCCTCGCGCACCAGGTCGTCCTGGTCCGCCTGATCCCCGCTGTGGAGCCCCAAGCCGTCGTCCTCATCCACACCCACCGACGCCTCACCCGCCGACGCCTCACCCGCCGACGCCTCGCCCGCCGACGCCTCGGCCCCGTCAGCAACACCCCACCCCACATCCTCGGCATCCCACCCGGAACCCAACGACTGCTCAGCCACCACCGGATCCAGCCACCACGAACCCCTTCCGTCCCCGAAATCCAGCTGGCCCCCGAAGTCCAGCTGGCTCGGGTCAAACACCCATGCCTCCGCCGCCTCAACGAGCTGCGGACCGAACGACCATCTCGCGTCCTCCCCAGGATCATCGGCCTCGCCACCGATCCCATCCGCGGGCTCCGCCGACACCTGGACCTCCGCCGGTGAATCCGGCCTCCCTCCGGCCTGAATGGTCAACCCCGACCCCACCGAACCCAACCTGACCGCCAACTCCCGCGAAAACCGCACCCCCTCGGCACGACCGAACTCACCAACCCGCGCCGCCACCAAAGCAATCACGTCATCCACCGACACACCCGCTGCACCACGCGCCAGCCCCACCACATCATGCGTGCCCTGGACGATCCGTTCCGCCACAGCACGCGGCCCAGTCACCGAATAAGCCCGCTCGACCTCGACACGCAAGTCGTCGGGTTGCCCCGGTATGCCCGCCTCGGAAACCACCGTGTCGGGTTTGCCGGTGGCAGCGTCGGCACCCACCGAAGCCGCCACGGCCGGCCCCGGCTCGGGTACCCGAACGGAGGCCGACGAAGTCCCCAGAACATCTAGCCGGTCGCCACCCTCCCTGGCTTGCCGCGCCGGAATCTGCTCCGGCCCGCCAACCGGACGCGGGCGAGATCCGTCCGGGGCAAACAACGTCCACTGCGGACCACGCCGAGCTTGCCCTGGCATCAGGGCAACAACGTCACGCCCCACACCGCGCGCCACCTCCGACGCCTGACCAGACGACACCACCACACCAGGACTCGAACCGGCTTCCGGCACCAGCACCACCGGACCCGGGCCCGCATCGCCCACGTAACCTCGCACGAACTCCACAAGCCCACCGCCGGAAGCCGTATCCGTCGGCACCGACACCCGCACCCCACCCCCAGGCAACCCAACGGGCCCCGCACCCAAGACCGGAGCATCCGATGGCACCGAGGACCCATGCGGCGCCGACGAATCCGGCTCACCGGTCGGATCAACACTAGAATCGATACCGGAATCCGCCTCCGACGACACATCAAAAACGGCCGGGACCCACTCGCCCCCTCGCAGCGTTATGCCGTCGCCGACATCCGTGTGACTACGGGAGTACTCACCACGCCGCACGGCGTCTACACCGGAGTCCCCCAGCACCATCCCACCTTCAGAACCCCGCACTTCACCCCGGTGCTCATCCGGCCGCATCCCGGCCACTCCGGGCGGTTCGGCAGCGGGTGCATGCGCGTCGCGCTGCGGCGAATCACCGACCGCCAGTCCACTGTCAGAGGCCAATGATCCGCCAGCGTATTCACCACTACTGTCCACAGCAGACGATAAAGCAGTCGAGTGACCATCACCGCCGTCCGGACTGTACGACGGCGGTGGCCCTTCCGCGCCAGAATCCCCTACCGAGAAACCATGACCGGGATTCGGTGCACCGCTGCCGACGCGATGCGCACCTTCGGCCGCACCGTAGGGCGGCGGCGGCGTCTCCGGCCTGTCCTGCTCCCGCAGCACACCCGGAACCGTGGCCTGCCACGACACCACCTCACTATCTCCCGGTATCCCGGACGCACCAGCCTTGGCCCCCTTACCCGCCGAAGCACCGGCATCCTCGCCCGTCGGCCCGCCACCGGACGCCTCTCCATTAGGCATAGCGATCCGGGGTTCCGGAACCGATGCGCCACGAACCAAGCCCCCCACCGACTGCACAGCCCATGCCCGAGGCACGCCATCCACATCCGCCCTGACCACTCCCCCGTCTTTACCATCCGGTACCTCGGAAACGCCACCCAGCAGCGCCTTTTCGGCGCCGGAGCCAACAGTCGGGGTACCCGATTTCTCCGGAAGACCCGGCCCGACCGCACCCGGACCGATGCCCCGTTTCGGTTCGCTGGCCGTGGTCCTAGGACCAGGCACGGGCACTCCTGAATCCACACTGGGAACTCCACCCGGGGAGCCTGGCTTCTCCGCCGTCCGCAAGCCGGACTCCACCTTCAACAAATCAGTCGTATCCGCATACACGACGGCAGAATCTTCAGCCTCGCCGACACTGTCTCGGGCTCGGCCCGCCGGAACCAGCTCCCCACGCAGCGCCAGACCCGCCAGGTTGCCGACACCCGAACCGATCGCCTCCGACACCCCAGCGGTAAACGAGAACGGATTCCACTGCGCACCCTGACCACTCATCGCCCCATACCCAGCCTCGCCCAGCATCTCCGTCAAGCCCTCTTCAAACGCCTCCCCCAACCCATGACCAAACCGCACCGCCCACATCGCCCGCACCGACATCCCCGTGAAATCCTCAATATCCTTCGACACCACATCAGCAAACCTCGCCACCGAAGCCACCGGATACCGCTCCGCATGCTCCTCCGCCGCATGCTTGGCCGCCGCCGCCAACACCTCAACATCGATCTTGTCACCCAAACCCCGCACCAACACCTTGGCGATCGCATTACCCACCACATTGCCCAACGCCGACAGCGGCACCGCCAACAACCCACTAAACGACCCCACCCCCACCGCCATCTCCGACATCGCCGCATCCCACTTCTCCCGCGTCCCCAACGCAAACTGCACACCCTGCGCCCCGGCATCCATCACCACCTGCAACCCCACCCCCACCACCTGGCTCATCGCCAAACGCATGAACAACTGACCCCACCACCGAGTCAGCAACAACCGCATCACCGCAAACCGCGCCGCCAACCACGCCATACTCGCCCCACCAGTAGGCCCCGCCATCGCCACCGCCCACGCCACCTCCGCCACCAACAGCAACAACCCACCCACGGTCACGAACTTCAAATACTGCACCTGCAACGCCAGATTCCGCACAAACCCCGCCAACTCCCGCAAACCCACACCACCCGACTCCAATACCGGTCCGAACGCCGCCAACCGCTGCGCGAACCGATCCGCCGCCTTCCCCGAAAACCCACCCCGCACCCGCCCCACCACCTCCCCCACCACCGGACCCAACGTCTCGACCGCCACCGCACCCGACTCCAACCGCTCCGCCACCGCGAACAACGCATCCTCATCCGCATCCGTCATGTCCTCACCGGTCAACACCTGAAAAAGCCGCCTCACCTCCTCCGGCACCAGCAAGGACATCCGAGATCACCCAATCAGCTCACACGAACCAGGTCAGGCCGCGACTCCGAGGCCGTTGCGCGGGGAGCGGTACGCGTCACTCAACCGTCCCCATCAAGCGGACCGGCATTAGACAACCGGACAGGAATTCGCGCCATCTCTGGGCACACAGATCGTCGCGGCCGGCATCGGCTCATCAGACCCGGCATTACGGCATCCGAGCGGCACCTGCCGCTCGGTCACCAGGGCCAGCCCCTCATCCCTGAGCACCGCACGCAACCAATTCGGTCTCGTGCAGCCAAACACGCGCGCACTCGGCAAGATCCCTCATGGCTCCCGTCGCCCGTGCCTATGCCACCAACCCCCCGAGTATGGCTTTCCCAACGCCGAACACTCAACGCTGCTTTCCCGAAAAGCGACACGATCTTGCCCGCGCGCACCCAATTATCCCGTCGCTGACCGGCCCACCAAATACCCGAAAAGCACCCTGCACCGCCCCAATCAATCCCCCTATCGGGCGGAACCCCCTCGTGGCCGGACACCCGCGTGGCCTGAATATCGCCGCTGGGCACGCCCCGGGGGCAACACCAGCGGATGCGCCGGGTCGCAACCGCCGACGCCCGGGCAGGCACCACGCCCTGGTCGCGTCGGCTACTCCGGCGCCGCGTGACCGGGCGATTTTTCCTGCGACCTCATCCGCACCGGGAAAGTCCCTTCGCCCAGGCGCCACGCATACCTGCCGGGCTGGGGTTCCAGCAGGTCCCACACGTCGGTGGGCAACACGAAACGCCGCCGCGCCCCGTTCTCCCACCGCGCGTTCGTCACCGAGCGCACCAACGACGCCAACTCCGGACGTGACGAGATGAACCGCAACGCCCCCGCCAAGGCCACGTCCGGATTCTCATGCCTGCCAAGGGCCGGCTCGATCGCGAAAAGATGCACGTCGCCGGGCCGGTTGAACAGCTCCCGCACCAACGTATGCACCAACTTCGCAGCCATGTCAACCGTGCCCGCCAGATCATCGGCCGGAATTTTCTGGTCGTGCCCCGGCTGCGGCCGCGCACCGCTAGGAACCCAGCTGGCGGAGCCCCCCATCGTCACACCGCGGAACAACGGAAACTCGCTGTATCCAATCCTGCTTAGCAGGCTCCGAAGCAGCTGCGGCCCGGTCCGCCAGGTGGTCGAGTACCGACGTGGCCTGGCAAACGGGTGATCAAGGTTGTTTTGCACGAAGTCCCGCATGACACCGGGCATCCGGTCGAACAATGCGTCGTGGGTTTCGGCGTAATTTTCCCGAATCTGCTCCCGATAGAAACGCCAGAACGGGTGATCCTTGACCAGTACCAGCGCCGAGTTGTTCACGAACATAGCGGGTTGCCGGCGGTCGTACCGCTCATTGGCTTGGATGGCGAACCCGTGCGGCGACTCAAGCACATGATGAAGCCCGGAAAGATCCTTGACCACTTCGTCACCATCGGCGTAGAAGCCACCGAAGCGCTCCAGGTGGACCCGGAGGATGTCACTCGCCGCGGCCCACCCAGGCCCCGACAGCTTGTACATCTCCATCGCGAAGAACGCCTGCAAGTCCAGCGGCGAATCCCGGTTGGCCACCTCCCACACATTCACCAGGGCGATATCGCGCTCACGCGCCCACTCGACCATCTCCCGCACACCGGCCAACGAATCGCGGCCCTCGGCCGGCGCATCGGTCTCCAGCGCTTGTTCGATCACCGCCCGCGGCACGTCGGTCCACAACACCGGCAACATGTTGTTGAACCTGGTTGCCGCCGCGCCGAAATTGGCCATGAACCGCCGTCGCGGACCGCCGTCGTCCCGTAACGGGCTACCCACCCAGATCGCATGCATGATCAACGGAATCCGCCGCTTGTCGGGAAGGGAGGCGCGCGCAACCCCCAGGCCTTCCCAGTGCGCCAGCTCCTCCTCCGGCCAATCAGACTCCAGCACCTCAACGTCACCGTTGTTGTCCAAGTTCGCCGGGTCGATCTCCTCCCGCGTCGGTGTCGCACCCGACAACATGTCCATCCGCTGCAGGAAACCGATCCCCTGCGCAACACTCAAATTCGAGTAATCCCTACCCCGCAACGCCGCCAACGGCTCCGGAATCACCCGCAACCCCAACACATCCGGCCCCAACAACTCTGTACCCGGCTCGGTACTCACCTCACCGGAGACCTGCGCCGCCAACCCTTTCAAACCATCGACCACGTCCGCCACCGACACCGGCCCGTCAGACGCCAACTCCGCCGGGGTCGAGGGGGCTTCCGAATGCCGCGCGGTCGATGCCGCCGCCTCTTCTCGCCCCGCCGGCTCGCTCTGACTTGCTCCGCCCCTAGGCCAAGAACGACGACGTTTCGCCCCGGTCTTGCCGGTGGAGGTGTCCGTCTGATGTTGCTCCACAACCGTTTCCGGTCGGCGCGCAGCAGCTGCGCGATCTTGGACACCGCCATCGCTCGGCCGGTCACCATCACCCGCATCCACCAACTCATGCAGCCGCTTCAGCAAGGCACGCCGCTCCTGCCCCATAGCGTCGTCGCTACCCAGATCGTCGGCCGCGTGCACCGTTTCAACCGCCGATGCCTCATCATCCGGGTGCGGGACAGACCGACCGTCAATCGGCGCCTGTCTACCAGCCCCACTCACATTCATGCTCGCGGTCATGTACTCGTGCAGTCGCTGCCGCAGCGCCTCGGCAGCCGCCCGATCCCCCGGAGCCCGCAACAATTGATGCGCCATCACCAACCGCACCGAATCCACCGCCCCACCACCCAACACCGCATCAGCAGCAGCAAACAACCCCGCCACCGCATCAGCACCCTGCCAACCCATCACCTCCCGCAACGCCGCATCAGCCTCCACCACCAGCGCATTCAACTCCCGCACCGCCGCATCACGCCGCGCCCGCCGCACCATCCCCACCGCATCCCCAGCAGCCCCCACCTCATTCCGCAACACCCCAACATCCACACCACCCAACACCCCCTCCCGCACAATGTCCGACCACCGCTCCACCCGCGCCCGCAACTCAGGCACATACGACACCGACCCATCAACCAAAAACGGCCGCAACAAACTCACCGACCCCGACAACTCAGCAACCAACCACGTCCGCTCAGCCGCACCTACCTCCTCCGGCGAACCCACCGTCGGCACGGCACCCCCTGAGCGTGATACCGCAGTGGTTAATTCACCGTCCTCCTCTCGCACCTCCCGAATCCGCTGCCAGCCCCACCCTTCGCTCTTTCCGAACTTCTCCCCCAACTCCTTGCCGTTGTAGGAAGTGCCGGCGTCACGAGCACGACGCGCCTCCGCACGCGCCGCCTCCCGTTCCTGCTCAATCGCACCCGACCGGGTCAAACCACCCTCTTCCCGAATCTCCGCAAGCCGCGCTAGACCCCAATCCGCCCCTCGGCCGAACTCCCTGGCCAACATCAGACCGGAGTAGGGCCGACCCGCGTCACGAGCACGCCGCGCCGCCGCGCGGGCGTTCTCGCGCTCCCGCTCCTCCAGATCCTGCCTGCTCACACCCCCCTCAGCCTTGATCTCATTAAGCCGCTCCCGACCCCACCTGGCGCTCTTCCCGAACTTCTCCCCCAACCCCTTGCCGTTGTAGGGCTCGCCCACGTCACGGGCGCGCCGCGCCTCGTCACGCGCCGCCGCCTTCAACTGTTCCGCTTCACGGTGCGTAGGTGCCGTCGTCCGACTCGGACCCGCAGCCCTGCGCGCCGCACCCTCATCGGCCGAATCGTGGGCGCGTCCTCGCTTGCGGGCGCTGCCGTCACCGATCGTTGCGCCAACTCCGTGATCAGTGTCCGCAACAGACGCCGACGGCCGTGACTCAACCAGGTCGCCGCCCGGTCCGAAGTCGGGACCCTGGAGCGACTCAGGCCCGGGACGAGACTGCATCTCACCGCGGACTTGCTCGACCAATGCCGCTGCATCGTGCGCCCGCTTCCGCAAATCGGCCAGCGTCATATCATCGAGACAACGCCCCGCCAGCATCGCCGACCACAGCCCAACCCGCTCCCGCAACGCGGGCGGATAACCTTCCGGCTCATCGGCCACAAGACCCCGCAACGCGGCGACCGACCCCGTCAACTCGGACACCAACCGCGACCGCTCCGCCACCTCCACACCCGACGACCCCACACCCGCCACATCACCTTCCACCGCCTCCGGGAAAGCCTGCACAACCCCCTGCCGACCAGCCTCCGTCCGCCCCGCCAGAACCTCCGACTCAGAAGCCGACCGCGACCCCGCGGCCACGTCCGCAGACCGAACACGCCCCACCCCGTCCCTGATCTCAAGAAGCCGCGCCGACCCCCACTTCACTCCCTTTCCGAACTTCGCCCCTAACGCCGCCGCGCTGTAAGGCTCGCCCGCATCACGTGCGCGACGCGCCTGCACCCGCGCCTGCGTCCGCAACTGCGAATCCCACAGGGTCGTACCATCCTCATCATTGATCTCGTCAAGCCGCTCCCGACCCCACCTCTCGCTCTTTCCGAACTTCCTCCCCAACGCCGCACCGCTGTAGGGTTCGCCCTCGTCGCGTGCACGACGCGCCTCCGTCCGCGCCGCCTCCTGCACGTGGTGTTTCTCCTGGCGCCGCGACGCCACCTTGGTTAAGCCACCCTCCTCGCGGATTTCCTCAAGCCGGTGCCGACCCCACCTGTCGGTCCTGCCGAATTTCCTCCCCAACTCCGCACCGCTGCAGGGTTCACCCGCGTCGCGTGCACGACGCGCCTCCGCCCGCGCCGCCTCCCGCACCTGCTCCCGCTGCGATAACGGCAGTTCGGTATCGGCATCGAAGGCCGTGGTCTCCAGAATCCGGCGGCGACCCCAATTCCGGTGCCTTCCGAACCTTTTCGCCAATGTGACGGCGGTGTAAGGCTCACCGGCGTCACGTGCACGACGCGCCTCCGCCCGCCCCGCCTCCCGCAGCCGCTCCGCATCATCATGCGTCTCCGCTCCGTCACTTGACCCCAGCGAACCCCCCAGCGAACCCCCCAGCGAGCCCTGTGCCGCAGTCACATCGACCAAATCATCGGCATGCCCCCGGTTGCCGTCACTGCCCTCGTCGATCGAAGTGGATCCGCCGACACCGCGACCGGTGTCCGCAACAGAGACCGACGGCCCCGCCGCGTCCGTGCCCGAGTGCGCCTGCCCACCCGGCCCGAAGTCGAGGCCGGCGAGCTGGAACCACCCAGACGCGGAACGAGACGCCAACTCACTTCGCACCCGCTCGACCAACGCCCCGGCATCGTTCACCCGCTTCCGCAGGCCCGTCAGGTCCGCAGCATCGAACCCGCCCCGCCCCAACGTGTTCGACCACAGCTCGGCCCGCTGAAGCAACCCAGGCCGGTAGCCCGGCGGCGCATCGCGCAAAAGCCCCCGTAACTCATCTACCGACACCGTCAACTCAGAAACCAACCGGGACCGCTCGGCCGCCTCCGAAAACCCCGCTGACGACGACCCCACACCCGTTACGTCAGCCTGCCAAAGCCCCCACGCCCACGCCTCGATCGCCAACGAATCAACCGCCGACGCTGCGGACATAGCGCCAATCGCACCGCCGTCCGCCGTCTCCGCCAAGATCGGGAAATCTTCCGGTGGACCGGCGTAGGTGGCCAATTCAGCCACTCGGGTATCAAGTTCGCGCGCCAGTTCCCCCGTCGCCTCCCGCGACTGCTCCGGCAATGCCGACCACGTCACGGCACCCTCGGTGCTGAGCTCGATAAGCCGCTGACGGCCCCAATCCTTGCCCTTCCCGTACTTTTTCGCCAGGTCCATGCTGGTGTAGGGCTCACCGGCGTCACGAGCACGACGCGCCTCCGCCCGCGCCGCCTCCCGCGTCTTCTCCTGCAATGCCACCCGCGTCACGCCACCATCTCCGCTGATTTCCTTAAGTCGCTGGCGACCCCACTCCCTGCCCATTCCGAACTTCTTTCCCAACCCCGCGTTGGTGTAGGGCTCACCGGCGTCCCGAGCACGACGCGCCTCCGCCCGCGCCGCCTCCCGCAATTGCGTCGCGCTATCAAGCCTTTCGGCCCGCTCACCATGCCCCACCGGGCTACTCGCAGCACCTTCATCAACCGAATCATCGGCGCGGCCACGGCCACTGCCTTCACCAACCGAATCCATCGAACCCGCAGCGACCCCAGCGTCCGCGGCAAGACCCCAAGGATCCCAGGAAGGCGCCAACGGATCCAACGACCACCACATCAGATCATCCGCCTGTCCAGCGGCCGTTCCACTGGTCCCGCCGCTGTTCGCAGGTCTAGCGAATACCGTGGGATCCTCCGGCGAATCTTGTCCCGCTCCGGCGTGGACAGTCAGCCCCGTTCCCTCGGTATCGAGCTTGGCGGCCAATTCCCGGGCAAACCGCAGCGCCTGATCACGCCCACGCTCGGCAACCCTCGCCTCGACCAAGGACACCACATCATCCAGCGACACGCCTGCCTCGCCCCGAGCCAGCGCAACCACGTCATGCGTGCCCTGCACGATCCGCACCGCCACATCACGCGGCCCACCCACTGCCTTGGCGCCTTCGATATCCCGACGCAGATCCGAGGCCGTCCACCCCGCCCCGCTCGTCGATGCAGAGGACGCGGGAACAGCAGCAGACGAATTCCCCAAAGCATCCAGCCGGTTTCGCCGCTCGCCGGCTTGGCTCGGCGCCTCAATTGGCCCGGGCCCATCCACGGGACGGGGCCGGGATCCGTCCGGTGCAAACAACATCCACCGTGGACCACGCCAACCACGCGCGGGCATCAACGCAACGACATCACGCCCCACGCCTCGCGCCACCTCCGAAGCCTGATGCGACGACAGCACACCAACCCCCCAGCCCTCGCCGGAGACCAACACCACCGGACCGGCGCCCCCATCCCCCACCCGTCCACGCACGAACTCCGCAACCCCACCACCGGACACCACATCCACCGGCACCGACACCCGCATCGCATCCGCAGGCAACACCGCCGGGCCCGCAGGCAACACCGCCGGGCCCGCAGGCAACACCGCATCACCCGAAGCCGGAACCACGGCGGTCGCAGACGAATTCGTTTCGGCCGCCACGGCATCCGAAGGCGCACCGGGCGCACCGCGACCGTCCACACCGGGCGATCCAACCCCCTCCGGAGCATGACCGAGAGCCGGGCTGTACGCCGGTGGCGACGCCCCGATGTGGGAGCCATCCGGCATCAGCCCGCCATGAAGGAGCGGTGAGCCATCCCGGTACCCACCCGTACTGTCCACAGCAGACGGATTCCCGCCCGAATGACCGTCAGCGGCAGCCGGGCCGTATGCCGGAGGTCGCACATCGACACCGGAGTCCCCCGGCGTTAACCCACCGCTGGGAGTCGGTGAAGCGCTGCCGACACGATCCGCACCGGGAGGCGGGCTGTAGGGCGGTGGCGGCGTGCCCGGCATGTCCTGACCCCGCGCCTTTTCGACGCCGGAGCCGGCAACCGGGAGAGTGGTCTTGATCGGAGTATTCGGCCCCACCGAACCTAGATCGAATGCCGGTGGTGGTTCACTAGCTAGAGCCCGTTGAACAGGTACCGACACCCCGGAGTCCACATCGGAAACGCTCTGCTTCTCGTCCAACTGCGACGCAGACTCCGCCTTCATGTCCTCGGAGGTGTCGGTGTCAGTTTCAACGTTGCCGGAATCCTCATTCTCGCGGGCGGCGTCTCGGGCTCGGCCCGCCGGAACCAGCTCCCCGCGCAGCGCCAGACCCGCCAGGTTGCCGACACCCGAACCGATCGCCTCCGACACCCCAGCGGTAAACGAGAACGGATTCCACTGCGCACCCTGACCACTGATCGCCCCATACCCCGCCTCGCCCAGCATCTCGGTCAGGCCCTCTTCAAACGCCTCCCCCAACCCATGACCAAACCGCACCGCCCACATCGCCCGCACCGACATCCCCGTGAAATCCTCAATATCCTTCGACACCACATCAGCAAACCTCGCCACCGAAGCCACCGGATACCGCTCCGCATGCTCCTCCGCCGCATGCTTGGCCGCCGCCGCCAACACCTCAACATCGATCTTGTCACCCAAACCCCGCACCAACACCTTGGCGATCGCATTACCCACCACATTGCCCAACGCCGACAGCGGCACCGCCAGCAACCCACTAAACGACCCCACCCCCACCGCCATCTCCGACATCGCCGCATCCCACTTCTCCCGCGTCCCCAACGCAAACTGCACACCCTGCGCCCCGGCATCCATCACCACCTGCAACCCCACCCCCACCACCTGGCTCATCGCCAAACGCATGAACAACTGACCCCACCACCGAGTCAGCAACAACCGCATCACCGCAAACCGCGCCGCCAACCACGCCATACTCGCCCCACCAGTAGGCCCCGCCATCGCCACCGCCCACGCCACCTCCGCCACCAACAGCAACAACCCACCCACGGTCACGAACTTCAAATACTGCACCTGCAACGCCAGATTCCGCACAAACCCCGCCAACTCCCGCAAACCCACACCACCCGACTCCAATACCGGTCCGAACGCCGCCAACCGCTGCGCGAACCGGTCCGCCGCCTTCCCCGAAAACCCACCCCGCACCCGCTCGACCACCTCCCCCACCACCGGACCCAACGTCTCGACCGCCACCGCACCCGACTCCAACCGCTCCGCCACCGCGAACAACGCATCCTCATCCGCATCCGTCATGTCCTCACCGGTCAACACCTGAAAAAGCCGCCTCACCCCCTCCGGCACCAGCAAGGACACACAAACCACCCACTCAGCTCACCGTAGAGCGATTCAGAAACGACCACCGCGCCGTAGTATGAGCCGACCATAAGGCTGCATTAAAGCGTTCACTCACAGGCGAAACGACTATGCGCGTTCGTCCATTAACAACCAAGAAAAAGGGCAATGTGCGCACTTCTCTAATTCCGGAACATGCGGGTTCATGTCAGACTGATGCGGTACTGTCCGGCGGCGTGGCCGCCCAACTCGTTCGGCGTCGGTTCGGCACAGAACACAGGCACACCGGTGGCGCGATCACAACTTCCGGATCGTCGAGTTCGAATCACGCGGCGCAGGAAACTCCGAAACGGCCCACCGCCAGTACATAATCCAGAAATCGTGCAGAACCACCAGAGAATGCGACCGTCCGCAATGCTATGGTGAATCAGGAGCGTTAGCGACACCAGATCCCCATCGCGGACGATGTGCAGCGGGGACAGGATTCGTCCGGGATCCAGATCCGGGCCTACCAATGGATTGTCGACATCGCCATCGCGAATGACAACATCCGGCAATGGACCCATCGGCTCGGCGATCACATACCCGCCGTCCGCGCGCTCCAAATGTGTCGCCAGCACCGGATACTTCTGCCGAAGCGCACCGAAGGCGCTGTTCAGACTACGGACATCCAACGTTCCGCGCACCCGGACGGAATAGCCGAAAAATACGCTTGGTGCCGTGAACTTCGCCATCAGCATGCCCCGGCGGGCACAGAACTCCCCCGGCGATCCACCGAAATTCCGCCGATCGGAGCAACCTGCGACCTATTCTTTTCCGAGCGAGCGCCACCGTGCGGGCTCACGCCTTTGATTCGGGAGCGGAATGCGGTCTCGTCGGCCTCGCCCGCAGCGGGAAGCCGGGAAGGTCGGCAGCTACGTCGGCCGGACCGGTCGCGAGGTCAATCGTCCCTTCTCATTCCGCAATGCGGTGCTCCGGGCACTATCAGGTGTCGAGGTTCGGCGCCGCAAGCCGGACGTGCCCTCAGCTCGTCCATCCCGTTTGTCGACGCGGCGAGGCAGCCGATGTCGTCGCGCAGTTTTACCGCTCAAGGCACCACCGTCGATCAACCGGCCGCCTTATGACTGAAGAATCGAAACATTGTGCAACTGCTATCGTCCGCGGCATGAACTTCGCAGCCGTGCGGGCGTTTGTCGCCGTCGCAGAGAAGGGACAGTTCAGCATCGCCGGCGACCAGCTCGGCGTCACCCAGCAGGCCGTGTCCAAACGGATCGCCGCACTGGAGTCGTTCCTGGGCGCCGCCTTGTTCGAACGCGTCGCTTCCGGCGCCGTGTTGACCGCGGACGGGCAGCGCTTCCTGCCCCGGGCCAAGGCGGTACTGCTGGCGGTCGACCAGGCCGTGGAATCGGTCCGGCGGGAGTCCCGACCGCTGCGGGTCGACGTGCTGAGCCGCCGTCTGGCGCCGGCCGAGATACTGCGCGACTTCTACCGCGCCAACAAGGCGATCGACATCGAGATCGTGACCACAACCGGCGGCGCGGACGAGGTGATCCGCGGGTTGCTCGACGGCGAGATCGACGCCGGGCTGCGCTACCTGCGCCAGCCCGTGAACCGGATCGACCCGCAACTCGCACAGGCGTTCGCATACTTCGAGCCGATGCAGATCGTGGTGAGCGATCAGCATCCCCTGGCGGGACGGACCTCGGTCCAACCGGGTGTTCTCCGGCCGTTCAAGGCATGGGTTCCCGGCATCGTCAGCGGCAGCGAGTGGGCCGAATTCTACGAGGACTTCGCCCACGCGTTCACGCTCGATATCGACTCGACCGGGCCGAACTTCGGCACCGAGTCACTGCTGGACAGCATCGCGGACTCGCGGTCGATGCTCACGTTCTTCGGCGACAGGACGCGCGCGGCGTGGCCGCAGCGGCTGGCGCGCATCCCCCTGGCCGGCCCGACGCCGGTCTACCCGTGGTCGGTCGTGTGGCACACCGGCAACCAGCACCCGGGGCTGCGCGAGTTCGTCACGCACCTTCGCCAGTCCTTCACGCCACCCGCTCGCGGCGAGGTGTGGCTGCCCAACCACATGGCCTCGCTGGCGCGGTGACCACCGCAGGAGTCGAGGTCTGACGCGGCCGCCTGGGCAACGGGCCGGAAGCCACGAGGCGCTTGGGCGCGGGCCAAGGCCACCGTGTTGCTGGGCGCGGCGATCGAGAAATACTCGGAGCTTATCCACCTCGGCCGGGTGTCGGTGCCCGAAGACGTGGCCGGGTTCGTGTCCTACCTCGCCTCCCGGGATTCCGACTACATGACCGGTCAGTCCGTGATGATCGACGGCGGCATCCAGTTCTCCTGACCACGGCGGCAGCCGCGGGAGTGAGCAACGCCATCGATCAGGAAGGCCCGAACAGGCGCACACTCGGGGTATGGACGGGCAGTGGACACCACGGGACCACGAGGAGCTGATCGCGGGGTGGCGATTGTGGCTAGCGGTCAGCTCGTCCGCCCGGCCTCCCGCCGACTGGAACGGCAGCCCTGCCGAAGCGGTGCGGGGACTGCGGGAATTGATGGCGACATGCGACGAGATCCTGTGCGACTACCTCGCCGCCGGCGGATCCGACTCTGCCGAGGTCGCCGCGCTCCTGCGGTCCATGTACCCGGCCGCGAGCTGGACGTGCGAGCTGTGGCACGACGACACCGCACCGCTCGACAGCGAGCGCGCCGCGCTGCTGCACAGCGACCTCGCCGGCTTCACCGACCACGTCCTGGGCGTGCAGACCCTGCTGGCCCAAGGCGGCGGCTGGGCATCCCTAACGCTCTAGATGGAGAGTGCTTCAAAAGTGGTTTGCGTATCGGTGCGGGTAGCGGCCCCTGCGCCAGCAGGTTCTTCCTGTCATCCCGGGCTTTGCACTCCAGCTTCACCTTGCCCGACTGAATGAGGTAAAGCCGGCCGCCCGGCTCACCCTCGGCGAAGACCATGTGTCCACATGGGAACTCCACCGGCCCCAGAGACTGGGCCAGAGCCTCTGCCGCAGCCGGCTCAACGCTGTGCCATAGCGATCATCGTCGCCATCCGCGCCGACGTCTCCAATCCCCAACGGTGCTAGCCCCAATGGGGCTTTACAGCGCGGTGACCGCCGCGCCTAAATATGATCGACCGCTGTAGTGGTGCACGGCACACCTCGACCGAACGGGCGTAACGCCGTGGCCCCGGACGAGCACCCGTCCGTCGTTGGAAGGTGAGCCATGAATGGTCCGGGACAACGCTGCCGGTGCTGTGGCACTGTGCTGCGTGTCGGCGTGAATGACGCGTTGTGCGAACCCTGTGCTCGCGCCTCCGGGTTCCGCAAGCCGATCCCGGAGGATTTTTACGAGGATGCGGACCTGCACAACGCGTTGAAAACCTATGACTTCGGCCCGGTATTCGCGGCCGTGCGGCAGCAAACCGGGCTCTCGCAACTGCAACTCGCCGACCTACTGGGCCTGTCTCAATCCCGGGTCTCTGCTGTCGAGCGGGGCGAGCGTCGGCTGACCCACGTCAGGACGGCCGCTCGGTTGGCCACGGTCTTGCGCATTCCGGCTTCCTTGCTCGGATTTCCCACCGGCCATACCGTAACGGGTGACATCACTGACAAGGAGGTGAGTTGGTTGGAACGCAGGGACTTTCTCTCCCTGGTCACAGCCGCCACGTTGGGATCCAGTCTGAATCCCGAACTCGCCCGGCTGGGTTCGTTGCTGCCCGGCCAGGTCGAGCCGGTAACCCGGCCCCGTATCGGCGCGGCCGACATCGACGCCATCGAGGCGGTCACCGAAGGGTTCCGCCGCTCAACCACAGCTCATGGCGGTGGGCTGTGCCGCGCGGCCGCCACTGCGCAACTGCACCAGGTACGCCGCTTGGAAGACGCCCTCTGCACGCCGGAGATCCGCACCCGGCTGCTGGTGGCCCTCGCCAACCTGGCCCGCATAGCCGGGTGGCATGCATACGATGTCGACGATCACGACGCCGCTCGCCGCCTGTGGACCTACGCCTTGGACACCGCCCGCCGCGCCGACGACCACCCCCACGCTCCCGGCCTGACAGTTCACGTGCTCTTGGATATGGCACACCAAGCAATGCACCTCGAACGCGCAGAGGAGGCACTGCGCGTGGTGCAGCTCGCGTCGGCGACCGCAGCCTACCGCAAACACCCGGTCAACACGATCACCCAGGGCTACACTTCCTCGGTCCTTGGCTGGTGCCGCGCAGCGCTCGGCGAGCCAGAGCCCACCCGCCGCGCCATCGGGCAAGCCCAAGAGACCTACGCCGCCGCCGATCCGGCCACCACACCGCCGTGGACAAAGTTCGTCACCGACGCCGAGATCACCGGCCAACAGGGCTACTCCCTGTACCTGCTGTCGCTGTCCCGCCCGGAGTTCGCACCCGAGGCCATCGAGAAACTGACCAGCTCAACCACCAGATACGGCGCGGAATACGAGCTTACCCGCGCGGTGACCCTGCCCCCGCTGGCCTCGGTGCAGTTCCAGGCCGGTGATATCGACGCCGCGGTGGCCACCGGCTACGACGCGGTGAACGCGATCACCGGACTGTCCTCCACCCGTGGCTACGCCCGGCTGCGCGTCCTGGACACCGTCGCCGCGCCACACCACGGCAAACCCGAAGTCGCCGAGCTGCGCCAACACATCCGCACCGCGCTCACCACAACGGCATGAGCCTGCCCACAACACCAGATACCCGCCTGCCCGGCCTGGACGCGCTGCACGCCACCTGCCGCCAGTAATCGCCAACGGCGCGGTCGCCACCTTCTGGCCCCACCGCGCCACTTCCTCGCTTCCTTCGCTGGCCGACCTTTCGGCGAAGACCATGTGTCCACATGGGAACTCCACCGGCCCCAGAGACTGGGCCAGAGCCTCTGCCGCAGCCGGCTCAACGCTGTGCCATAGCGATCATCGTCGCCATCCGCGCCGACGTCTCCAATCCCCAACGGTGCTAACCCCAATGGGGATTGACAACGCGGTGACCGCCGCGCCTAAATATGATCGACCGCTACGGTGGTGCACGGCACACCTCGATTGAACGGGCGTAACGCCGTGACCCCCGGACGAGCACCCGCCCGTCAATGGAAGGCAAGCCATGAATGGTCCGGGACAACGCTGCCGGTGCTGCGGCACTGTGCAGCGTGCCGGCGTGAATGATCCGTTGTGCGGACCCTGTGCTCGCGCCTCCGGGTTCCGCAAGCCGATCCCGGAGGATTTTTACGAGGACGCGGACCTGCGCGCCGCGTTGGAAAACTATGACTTCGGCCCGGTTTTCGCCGCCGTGCGGCAGCACACAGGTCTGACACAGCTCCAGCTCGCCGACCTGCTCGGCTTGTCCCAAGGCCGGATCTCCGCTGTTGAGCGGGGCGAGCGTCGGCTGATCAACGTCAGGACGGCCGCTCGGTTGGCCACGGTCCTGCGCATCCCGGCTTCCTTGCTCGGATTTCCCGCTAGCCATACCGTAACGGGTGACGTCATTGACAAGGAGGTGAGTTGGTTGGAACGCAGGGACTTTCTCTCCCTGGTCACGGCCGCCACGTTGGGATCCAGTCTGAATCCCGAACTCGCCCGGCTGGGTTCGTTGCTGCCCGGCCAGGTCGAGCCGGTAACCCGGTCCCGTATCGGCGCGGCCGACATCGACGCCATCGAGGCGGTCACCGAAGGGTTCCGCCGCTCAGCCACGGCTCATGGCGGTGGGCTATGCCGCGCCGCAGCCCTCACACAACTGCACCAGGTGCGCCGGCTGGAGGACGCGCCCTGCTCGCCGGAGATCCGGACCCGTCTGCTGGTGGCCATCGCCAACTTGGCCCGCATAGCCGGGTGGCATGCATACGATGTCGACGATCACGACGCCGCTCGCCGCCTGTGGACCTACGCCTTGGACACCGCCCGCCGCGCCGACGACCACCCCCACGCTCCCGGCCTGACAGTTCACGTGCTCCTGAACATGGCACACCAAGCGCTGCACCTCGAACGCGCAAGTGAGGCACTGCACCTCGTGCAACTCGCGTCGGCAACCGCCGCCAACCGCAAACACCCGGTCAGCACGGTCACCCAGGGCTACACTTCCGCGATTCTCGGCTGCTGCCGCGCCGCGCTCGGCGAGCCAGAGCCCACCCATCGCGCCTTGGGGCAAGCCCTAGAAACCTACGCCGCCGCCGATCCGGCAGCGACCCCGCCGTGGACTAAGTTCGTCACCGACGTCGCGATCGCCGGTCAACAGGGCTACTCCCTGTACCTGTTGTCGCTGTCCCGCCCGGAATTCGCGCCGCAAGCCATCGAGAAACTGACCAGCGCGGCAACCGGGTACGGCGCGGAATATGAGCGCACCCGCGCCTTGACCCTGCCCCCGCTGGCCTCGGTGCAGTTCCAGGCCGGTGACATCGACGCCGCGGTGGCCACCGGCTACGACGCGGTGAACGCGATTACCGGGCTGTCCTTCACCCGCGGCTACGCCCGGCTGCGCGTCCTGGACACCGTCGCCGCGCCACACCACGGCAAACCCGAGGTTGCCGAGTTGCGCGAACACATCCGCACCGCGCTCACCACAGCGGCATGAGCCTGCCCACAACACCAGATACCCGCCTGCCCGGCCTGGACGCGCTGCACGCCACCTGCCAGATCTTCGGAGCCGACCCCACCGACGCCCACCTGCTCCACCACCGCTCCAACGCCGTCTACCTCCTTCCACACGAGCAGATCGTCGCCAGGCTGGCCCCCGACACCCCGGTACGCCGCCGCCGCGCACAGACCACCATCACGGCCACCCGCTGGCTGGCGACCCAACCCGCACCCGTCGCGCTGCCACCGATGCCCGGCCAGCAGCCAGTAATCGCCAACGGCGCGGTCGCCACCTTCTGGCCCCACCGCGCCACAACCTCGCTTCCTTCGCTGACCGACCTGGCAGTGCTCATGCGGCGGCTACATGCGCTGCCTGCCCCGCCATTCCCCGTGCCCCACTATCAGCCACTGCAACGGCTCTCCGAATCGCTGGAGATCGACCAGCACCGTCAGCAGCCGGCGCTGGCGGCAGCCGACCATACTTGGCTGCTCGACCGGGCCACGACACTGCTCGACACGTTCACCGCCACCCAATTTCCATTAGGGGAAGGGCTCGTCCACGGCGACGCACACAACGAGAACATGGTTCACGACCACGGCGAATGGCTCCTGATCGACTGGGACAACACCTGCATCGGCCCCCGCGAACTGGACCTGCTCACCGCCGTCCCCAACCACTTCCACAAGCCTGAGGCGGACCGGACCCAATTCCTAACCGCTTACGGCTACAACATCCTCGACCAGCCTGGCTGGCCCGTGCTGCGCGACATCACCGAACTGCACTCCCTCGGCTCCTACATCCGCCTCGCCCCCAGCAAACCCGCCGCCGCCACCGAACTGCACCACCGCATCCGGTCCCTGCGCACCGGCGACAGGTCAGCCCGCTGGCACGCTATCCCCTAAACAGCGGCCGCGCCGCCAAGTCCGGCACCTTGGAGAACACGCATCAACGGTAATGGTGATTTCAGCGGCGGACCTGGCGGCCCGTGCCGCGCGCACCGTCGAGTCCCGCAGGTACGTGTCCGTGCCGAACCCGGTTTCGGTTCGCTTGGCGACCGGTCGGCACCCGAGGTCAGTGGCACAGACGTCCGACGCGAAGGCACGGATGGCTTCCAGCGTCGGGTCCTGCACGTAACACCGCATGATGGGGTCTTCATCCGCCAGTCGCCCATATGGCGGCCCTGAACCATAAACGCTGTCGATCTCGACAAGGTAGAACTCCTGCGCGTCCTCAGGTGTGAAGCGATCACGTCCGGGAAGTCCTCAATAGAGCAGAATCCGTACATGGTGGCGGCTGATTCGCTCGTTTTGCTTCGGATACGAAACGGGTTCTCCTGCGTGAGCGTTCTTACCGCCCCAGGGATTCCCTAGACACAGCAAGCATTGCGCTCAAACGAGCACCGGGATCCGTTAACACGGTGTACCCTACTTTCCCCGCGCTCCCGTGCTGTTGCCCGGCCAATTTCTCAACAACACGAGGCACTTTGAGCGTCACTGCCCGGCATCGTCGGTGAAACGCACCACCTTTAGGCGCGGACCAGGAAACTAGACATTCAAGACCTTCGAGGACACTCGCAACACCAGGCGCTGCTTGGCATGTTGCCGCCAAAGGACTCGGTGCGCTCGTGTTTCCGGGCGGGCTTCGTGCTGCGGCAAGCGATGTCGTGCGGGGAACGTCCATAGTGCGCTAGGACACCTGCTCGTGGTCGCAAGCACCTCTTCGGCGGAATCGTCTACGCCGAGAGTGACGGCGGTTTGGTCGGTCCGGACGCAATGCGCGCCAATGGCCATGATCGGGCGTGCCGTGGCCAAGGCTTTGACATTCCTCCGTTCGGGCTTGATCAAGGACACGCCGCTGGTTGGACCGGCTTGCCTGTGGCTACCCTGTTCTCGGTCCGATCAAGCGTCGTGACGGCGACGCCGCGCCTACGGGGTGCACACCTGTGACGAGCAACAGCGTGCTATGGGCCCGATTCAGCGGTAGAAAGGCGATGATCACCCCATCTCCCAACGGAAATCCGGTGTTCATGACCAACAGGACCAACCCGGCCTCGCCCAGCCGGACCAGAAAGTTACTCCCACTGACATGATCAGGCGCCATACCAGTAATGCACGGCGAGCGGAAAACGAGATCGCCTCCGTCGCCTCGGGTCGCGGCTTCCACCGTGCGCTTTTCGCGCGCTTCGCCGTTGGTTTCGTGGATGAGCACGCCGTTCGAGGACTATCCGGCCACGGCGCAGAAATCGCAGTCTGGTGAGCGGCAAGGCGACGCGCCGGTCGGGACGCGGCCCTTAATGGTTGCTTCAGACCGCAACGAATCAGCGCTCCCAAGCGTCAAAGCACTCGACACCACCGTTCCGGCCGCCCGGCCGGGGCCTATTTCAGGGGAAAGGAAAACTCCGTGCCGTTGTTCAGAGAGGCCACCCCACTCCGGCCCGAGCCGGAACGGACGCCGCTGATCTCACTGGATGACATGCCCGCGGCGACCGAACCGGCGGTGTTCCTCGGTCCTGAGTCCTTTGCGGAGATCCCGGGCTACGTGTTCCTGAACTGGGAGACCAACGTCGGCGTGCTCACGGTGGCCTACGACACAGCGGAGCAGGGACACGCGCGTCCGGAATGGGTCCGGGACTTCAAGCCCGATACCCGCTGCTTGCTTGAAGCGGCGCAAACGGGCTTCCACGCACCCGATGGCCCCGACGTGTACGACCTGTCGATCCGCGGCGATGACCGGGGCCGCCTGTGGCGCTATTACTCCCGCGCGATCGGGCAGCCCGCACCGTACTGGCCGCGGGATCTTGGGCACCGCGAGCTGATCGAGGCATGGCGGCCGGGAAACGCCACCGTCGTCGCGGTCCCGCGGCAACGCCCGGATCTGACTCCGCTGCTGGAACTGGCCGCGCTCTATCCAGCCGACTCCGCTGTGCACCGGGTGCTCACGTACTACTACCGCAAATCCGCCCGCAGCGCGGCGGGCGGCAGCCGGATCGCCCTGGAGTGTTTCGGGGACGAGATGGCGTTTCCCGAACTAACCGACAAGCTGACCATCGCCGCTCGGGCCGTCGACATTCCCGAGCCCGAGAAACTCGACGAGCAGGCGATCCGCGCGGTGTTCGCGGAGATCATGGAACGCAAAGACACCCTGGCCGAACGCGTCGTGGAGTGCATCCGCCGCTGGGGTGCGCAACGGTACTTCCCCTTCGCCACGGTCGAGCGCTACCGGGCCGAGGAGTGCGTGATGCTCGGCGAATGGCTCCACCAGCTGGATGAGGTTCCGGTCTATCTGCCGGACCCGAAGTTCGGCTATGCGCTGTCGATCGGCCGGCACCGCGGCGTGAGCCGTCGACTCGTCGACCGCGCCACCGGGGCACCGGTGATGGAGCTCGTCGACCATCACGGCGAGGTCGACGAGTACGTGACCTTACTGCCGCGCCGGTTGCCGGCGACCACACCGTTGGTCGAGCTGATCGTCGATTGCGGTGGGCAGAGCCTGTGGGTGCGCACCGAGGACGGCACCCTCTACCCCGCCCCGGGCGGCGAATACGGGGTCGCGTGGGGGTATCTGGGATCGATGATCGCGCCGCTGGTCGAACGGCTCCTGGACGACATCAACACCGCGCCGATCGACGAACCGGAGAAACCGGCTGACACCGAGCTGACCCGGTGGACGAAGAAGACAGTGCCCAGCGGAACCGTTTTCACCCGTCGACAGCTCGAAAAGGCGCGCCGTCGAAGCTGAATTCTCAGCGTCCGAGTTCCGCCGTGGTTTCCGGTTTTGCCGGAAATTGGGGAATCCCGGCGGGAAGTCGGCGCTGACCGTCGATGCCCGCTCACCTAGTGTCACGACAACACTGGAAGCGGCTCATTCATAGCTCATTTACGAGGTGGACTCTGGGTCGGCCGCCGAGTAATCTTCCCGTTGCCCGGCCATGCATGCAGGGCCGGGTCCAAGCAATCGCCCCGCATCCTTCCGGTTCGCCGGGTGGGTGCGGGGCGTTTTCGCGCGAAATCGCCAACCTGCGACCAAGCTCGGCATCCGCCGCCTTCCCCTAACTACGGAGAGTAATGGGCCGTGAGCCCGACGTTCGGGTGCTCGAAAGAAAGCGGCGTCAGACAAGATTTTTCCGGTCAACCTCTTGCCACGGTGAATGATTAACACGCAGTATTCTCCTCGCGCACACCAAGCGAAGAGTGGGCATGTGCGGCCGAGGTGACGTCGGGGTCAGCCGCCCCGCAACGGAAGGGACTCGCGTGTTCCGAGACGAGCAGAAGCAGGACGGGGCAGCAAACCGGACTGCCGGAATGCGGATCTCCCGCCCGCGAGCACGCACGGTGGGGGCTCTGCGACGCGCCTTCTCCCTCGAATCGTTCACGGCCGCGCGGCGATCGAGCGGCCACCCCCCAGGCAGGCCCCGAACCTAGCCGCGGTCAATCCGGGCTGGTCTGCGGGGCGGCGTGCTGGCGTTGGGGGACGATGGTGTAGCGCGGGTCGCGCGCCGATTCCCGTCCCGCTTCGAAGATCCCGTAGCGGGTCGCTGCGGTCGACGCGGTCAGGCACAGACCGCTACCGATCGTGAGCAACCGCGAGCGGCCCGCGAATATCGCCGTGATGCCTCCGAGGCAAGCCAGGGCTCGCGCCGCGCTGAGCACTTTGCCCGCCCTCCCCCGTCGGTAGACCTCGCCGATCACCGGCCCACTACGCTGTTCCATCTGCCAATGGGCGGCGAGTTCGAGCACGGATCCGGCCAACGCCATGCGCCGTGCCGGCCCCGCCTCGGCTCTCGGCGCGGCCAGCATTCCCACCGCTCCGGCGCTGGCCACCGCGCTGCCGGCGAACACGAACGGCAATTCCCGGTAGATCTCGTGCCAGCCGGGCACTGCGGTGTCGGCCAGCAGGACGGCCGTGTACGTGGTCATGGCGGGGGCGATGATGCCCGCTCCGACGGCGCTGAGCCGTCCGAGCGCGGGCAGGAGTCCGGTGAGATCGCTGGCCGCACCGGCCGCCGCCAACGCCGAGAACGGAGCGAGGATCCAGGACCCGACGCTCAGCGGCGACGTCGGCTTGAACACCCGGAGCATGTTCAGGAACCGGGTCGGCCGGCCGAGGTCGTGGACCAACGCGAGGACGCTGGACGCAGACCCCGCCGCGGCGGCAAGGCGGCCCGCCCTGGCCAGTGCGGGCCTGCCGGTCAGGTCCGCGAGGAGCGCCATGTTCGCGGAGGCACCCGCCATCCCGCCGAGATACAGGTACGCCGGGACGTCCGGCACCTTCCACACCGGTGCTTTGATCACGGGCTTGCCGTAGTAGGAGCGGAACTCGGCCTCTGGTACCGGCCTTGCCTCACGATCGTGCTGCACTGCTGCCTCCGGAAGATGCGATGGCCGGGGCGGACCCCGCACATGTCCGTCTTGGTTTCCATGATGTGCGCCTACGGGCCCAATGCCACGTTGATCACGGCATCGCCGGTGGTCAGCCTTCGCCCGACACGGGTTGCGCGCACACTCCCCGAGCAGGACCAATGCCGCCGGGCACAATGATGAGAGTCCACTCCTCAACGCCTCCGAAGCAGGCCCAGGAGGTGAGATGAGCCAGCCGGACGAGCCCAGCGACAGCCGCCTGACCCGCAATCTCAACGAGTTGCTACAGGAGTTGCGGGTCGCCCAGGCAGGAGTGCAAATCCTCTTCGCATTCCTGCTCTCCGTCGCCTTCACCGAGCGGTTCGAACGTGCGAGCGCCTTCGTGCACACCGTGCACCTGATCACTGTCCTGCTGACCACGGCTTCGGCGGCACTGCTGATCGCGCCGGCGGCATGGCATCGTGTGCTGTTCCGCCAGCGACGGCGGGCAAAGATCATCCGAGTCGGTAACGCCTGCGCGTTGAGTGGCTTGGCCCTGCTGGCCGCCGCCATGAGCAGCACGGTGCTGTTGATCTTCCAGGTAGTCCTGGAAACGCCGTGGAGCGCGGCCGCCGGCGCGCTCGCCGGCGCGCTCTTCGCGATCCTCTGGTTCCTGCTCCCCCTTCGAGCCAGAAGCCGCTAGTAGCGAGTGTTTCAAAGGTGACTACTCGGCGAGTACCGTGCACTTCTTCCGCATCCGCGCCCACAATCGTTGGCGGACAAGGGAATCCGGGTTCACCTTGCGCGCCAACGGGTCCGGTGTAGACATCGTTGATCCGCGCGACGTTCGATGCGGGCGACGTTCGGCGCGGCCGACGAAACATTGAGCGGTGCATTTCGTCCCGGCTGAATCAGCCCACGGCGATCTCGGACCACGGCAGCATCTCAAGCGGGCAACGGGTCATCAGGTACTCGATGTCGCGTCGGGCTTCGGCTTCGTCGTCGAAACCGGCGCGGGCGTGCCGCTCCCCGTGTACCAGGTAGGTCACGTGCCACTTGGCGCCCGCGCGTTCGAGAACGATCTCGTACACGGCGAGGGGATGCCAATCCGATACCCCGGCACACCACCGCGCGACAATCTCCATCAAGGTGTGCCCTATCTGCCGGGTTGAGCCGATAGTGTCTTTGCCTACATATCAGTGTCCCCGCACCGCCCATGCCCCAGCGAGGACTTTCAGCCCTTCTTGACTCGATCTACGAGTCCGCCACCCGCAGCCGCGGATCCTGGCCAGCTATCTCGCGGTCGCGGGGCCCGGCCGACTCCGCCGTGTGGCGGGGCAGCATCGTAGCCGCCGAAACTCGGGACATGCACCTGCTGCTGATCGCCGACACACACCTGCCGAAACGAGCCAAGACCCTACCGGCGGAGGTCTGGGACGCGGTGACGACCGCCGATGTCGTGATCCACGCCGGCGACTGGGTCGATGCCGCGCTGCTGGACGAACTCGAGGGGCGCAGCGCACGACTCGTCGGGGTCTACGGCAACAACGACGGCCCGGAGCTGCGGAACCGGCTTCCCGAAATCGCCCGGGTAGAGCTGGGCGGGGTCCGGCTCGCGGTGATCCACGAAACCGGCTCCGCCCGGGGCCGGGAGGCCAGGTGCGACCGGTGGTTCCCCGATACCGATGTGCTCGTGTTCGGCCACAGCCACATCCCGTGGGATACCACCACGGCCGGCGGTCTCCGACTGCTCAACCCTGGCTCCCCCACCGACCGCCGCCGCCAGCCGCATTGCACGTACCAGACCGCCGAAATCTCCGGTGGGCGACTCCTCGACGTTGTGCTGCACCGGCTACCGCGGCGAGACGCCGAAGGCGACGTCTGAGCCGTTTGGGACCCGTGGGACCGGTGGGACGGCGGTGCAAGCGAGGAGCCCCTCCGTACCGTCCCACGAGCCGGAATAAGGGTTGAGCCAATTCTGTCCCAGCATCCGAACGAATGCCGAGGTAATTTTGTCGTCACGTTGACAGAAAAATTCGATGCTGCCTTACTCGGGGCGTGTCCATGTCGGCGCTGCGTGCCCCCATCCGCCGCACCCATGAGGAGCGGGTGCTCAGCGTGCTGCGCGAACGGGGAGCGCTGAGCCGGGGCGAGATCGCCAAACTGGTCGGATTATCCCGCAGCACCCTCTCGGAGATTACCGGCACCCTGCTGCAGCGTGGCGCGATCGTGGTGGTCGACACCGATGCGGCAAACCGGGCCGGCAGCGGTCGACCCGCCGAGCGCCTAGCGCTGGACCCGGGATCCGGGCAGTTCATGGGTGTCGATTTCGGGCACCGACGGGTGCGTGTCGTGGTCGCGGACGCGGCGCACGAGATCGTCGCCTCCGGCGTGGAGCGCTACGACGACCGAGAAGGCTGGCCGACCAGGTTGGCCACCGCGTTTGCGCTGGTAGACCGCCTCGGGGCCGAGTCGGGAGTGCACTACCGGGCCTTACAGGGCATCGGCATCGGCGTCCCGGGGCCGTACCCGGCGTTCGCGATGTCGGCAAAGCAGGACGTCTTCCCGTTCCCGGTGCGGCACCCGGCCGACGGCGTTGACACGGCGTTCTCCGAGCGGTTCGGCGCTCCCGTCGTCGTGGACAACAACACCCGGTTCGCCGCGCTGGCCGAAGCGATCCACTCCAGCGGGCCGGTGGCCGACCTGCTTTACGTTCGGGTGTCCGACGGCGTCGGTGGCGGCCTGGTGGTCGGCGGCCGACTGGCCACCGGCTCGATCGGACTGGCCGGCGAGATCGGGCACGTCACCGCGGTACTGGACGGCCGACCGTGTCGCTGCGGAAAGCGCGGCTGCGTGGAGACGGTCGCCTCGGTGCCCGCGCTCTTGACGGCCTGCCGGGAGCGCGGTGTCCCCGTTGACTCACTGGACGACCTGCGCGCCGCGGTAGAGCGCGCCCACCCCGTTGTCGACCAGGTGCTGCGGTATGCCGCCACGATACTCGGCCGGGTGGTCGGCACCCTGGTGATGGCGTTGAACCCGGCCGAAGTGGTGGTCGGTGGGGAGATCGCCCAGTTCGCCCCGGTGATCGTCCAGCAACTCGCCGCGGGCGTCAAATACCAACTGTTCCCGGAAGTCCAGGTCGACCCGCAGATTCGGGCGGCCGAACTCGCCGACGACGACGGTGCGCGCGGCGCACTGGCCGCACTGTTCAACGATTACCCGGCCATCCCGGGCCGTTCAGACTTCGACGCGGCATCGCGGGGACCGTCCGGGAAGGAGCCACACCGTGACCGCGCTGAATGAACGAACCGCCGTGCAGACCAAGGCCGCCGGGCAGCCGCGCCGACGCGCGCTGCCCAGAGTGCTCAACGTCGCCTCGATCGTGCTCGGCATCGGGATCTGGTGGGCGCTGGTGGCGTTGGGCCTCAAGATCCCGTCTCCGCCCGAGGTCGTCGACACGGCGCGCGGGTTGTTCTCCGACGGCACCCTCGTCACGGACATCCTGGTCAGCCTCGCGCGGGTGCTCGCCGGATTCGCGCTCGGCACCGCACTGGCCATCCCGGTCGGATTCCTGATGGGCTGGTATCCCGTGCTGCGCGGCCTGATCGAGCCCTGGGTGCAGTTCTTCCGCACCATCCCGCCGCTGGCCATCATCCCGCTGGCGATCGTGCTGATGGGGATCGGCGAGGTCCCGAAGATCTTCGTGATCTTCCTCGCGGCCTTCCTCGCCTGCGTCATCGCCACCTTCCAGGGCGTGGTCAACGTGGACCGCACGCTGATCAACGCCGCCCGGGTACTCGGCGCCAACGATGCGGTGATCTTCCTCCGCGTGGTGGTACCGGCCGGAACACCGTTCATCCTGGTCGGCATGCGGGTCGGGCTCGGCTCCGCGTGGGCGACCCTGGTCGCCGCCGAACTGATCGCCGCCCAGCAGGGCCTGGGCTTTCGCATGCAGAACGCTCAGCTCTACTACGATCTGCCGACGATCTTCGTCAGCCTGATCGCCATCGGCATCCTCGGCCTGCTGATGGACCGGCTGCTCCTGCTCGCCGAACACAAGCTCACCGGATGGCAGGAGCGGCGATGAAGATCTCCGTACAGCACGTCAGCAAGACGTTCACCCTTAACCGCGAGCAAGTCCGTTCGCTGCACGACGTGTCGCTGGACATCGCCGACAACGAGTTCGTCACCGTCGTCGGACCGTCCGGGTGCGGCAAGACCACGCTGCTGAACATCCTCGCGGGGCTGGACGAGCCCACGGCCGGCCGGGCGCTGGTCGACGGCACCGAGATATCCGGCCCCAGCCCCGAACGCGGGGTGATCTTCCAGCAGTACGCGCTGTTCCCCTGGCTGACCGTGCGCCGCAACGTCGAATTCGGCCTCAAGATCGCCGGCGTGCCGCGCGCGGAACGGCGCGAGCGGGCCGAGTACTTCATCAATCTGGTAGGCCTGAGCCAATTCGCCGAGGCGTTGCCGAAGGTGCTCTCCGGTGGCATGCGCCAGCGGTGCGCGATCGCCCGCGCCTACGCGGTCAATCCGGCGATCCTGCTGATGGACGAGCCGTTCGGCGCACTGGACGCGCTCACCAGAGTGACGCTGCAGGAGCAACTGCTGGACGCCTGGAACAAGGAACAGCGGACGGTCCTGTTCATCACGCACGACGTGGACGAAGCGGTCTTCCTGGCCAACCGGGTGATCGTGATGGCCGCACGTCCGGGTCGGGTGTTCGACGTCGTGGACGTCGAACTGCCCTACCCGCGGACCGAGCAGGTCCGCCTCAGCCCCGAGTTCGCTGCACTGCGCAATCGGGTTTGGCACTCGGTGTACCACCAGGAAAACGGCCACGCGGCCACCTGAACCGGAGGACCATGCAATGATTACCCGAAAGCGCTTGCTGAGCCTTTTAATGGCCGTACTGGCGTCAACGCTCGTACTCGCCGGTTGTGGCTCCACCGGAGCCAGCCAGGACGAGGTGAAATTCGGCTACATCGCTGACTTCAACGGAACCAGCCTGCTCGCCATCGCCCAGGACCAGGGCCTGTGGGAAAAGCACGGGCTGAAGGCGACGACGAGCGTGTTCACCAACGGTCCGTTGCAGATCCAGGCGCTGGGCTCGGGTGACCTCGACTTCGGCTACATCGGCCCCGGCGCGATGTGGTTGCCCGCCTCCGGTCAGGCCAAGGTCGTCGCGCTGAACACGCTCGGCAACGCAGACCGGGTCATCGCTCAACCCGGCATCAAGTCGATGGCCGACCTTCGGGGCAAGACCGTCGGCGTGCCGCAGGGCACGTCCGGAGAAATGTTACTCGGCCTCGCCTTACGCAAGGCCGGAATGTCCAAACAGGACATCAAGGTGGTGCCGATGGACCCGTCCACCGTCGTGTCCGCCTTCTCCTCCAAGAGGATCGACGCCGCCGGCATTTGGTATCCGCTGATCTCGACGATCAAGAAGCAGCAGCCCGATCTGGTCGAGCTGGCAAAGAACTCCGATTTCGCCGAACAGGTCCAATTCCCGACCGCGTTCGTCGCCGCGAACAAGGTCGTGGCCGACCAACCGGACAAGACCAAGAAGGTGATTTCCGTGCTCCGAGACGCAATAGCGTACCGCTCCGCGAACCCGGACAAGACCATCGCGCTCACCGCGAAGATGCTGCACATCGACGAGCAGGCGGTGCGGGCCGACGCCGCCAACGTCAACCTGCTCACCGTGCCCGACCTGGACCGGATTACCAAGGACGGCACCGTCGACAAGTGGCTGACCGGGATGAACGACTACTTCGTGCAGGCAGGCACGCTCAAGCAGCCCGTTGACCCCAAGACCTACTACACCGGCGATCTGTTCACGGCGGCCGGCCAATGACCAACATCCTGTTCCTGATGACCGACCAGCATCGGACGGACACCCTCGGCGCGTACGGGAATCCGCACGCGGTGACACCGGTGCTCAACGAGCTGGCGAACACCGGGACCCGGTTCGATCGGTGGTATACGCCGACCGCGATCTGCACCCCGGCGCGGGCCAGCCTGCTGACCGGCCAGGCACCGTTCCGGCACAAGCTGCTGGCCAACCACGAACGCAACGTCGGCTATATCGAAGATCTCCCCGACGGGCAGTTCACCTTCTCCGAAGCATTGCGCGCCAAGGGCTACAACTGCGGGCTGATCGGCAAGTGGCACGTCGGGTCGGCCAAGACGGCGGGCGACTTCGGCTTCGACGGCCCCGACCTGCCCGGCTGGCACAACCCGGTCCACCACCCCGACTACCTGGCTTATCTGAAAGAAAACGACCTGCCGCCCTACGAGATCAGCGACCGGCTGCGCGGCACGCTGCCCAACGGCGGGCCGGGCAACCTGCTCGCCGCCCGGCTGCACCAGCCGGTGGAGGCGACCTTCGAGCACTACCTGGCCACCCGCACCATCGAGATGCTGGAGCGCTACGCCGAGGACGTGCGGACCCGGGACAAGCCGTTCTTCCTGGCCCTGCACTTCTTCGGCCCGCACCTGCCCTACATCGTCCCGGACGACTACTTCGATCTGATCGACCCGGCGGACGTGCCGCTACCGCGGTCGGTGGCCGAGACCTTCCAGGGCAAGCCGCCGGTGCAGCGGAACTACAGCGCGCACTGGACGTTCGACACCATGCCGATCGAGATCACGCGCAAGCTGATAGCCGTGTACTGGGGCTACGTCGCGCTGATCGATATGCAGATCGGCCGGGTGCTCGACGCCATGCGCCGGCTAGGGCTGGCCGACGACACGGCCGTCTTCTTCACCTCCGACCACGGTGAGTTCACCGGCTCGCACCGGTTGCACGACAAGGGACCGGCGATGTATGAGGACATCTACCGCACTCCGGGCGTGATCCGCGTGCCCGGGTGCCCCGAAGGTGTGGTCCGCAACGAGTTCGTGAGCCTGCTGGACTGCACCGCGACGATCCTCGACCTGGCCGGCATCGACCCCACGCCCGCCGTGGACTCGCGGAGCCTACTGCCCCTGGTATCCGGTGCTTCCCCCGTCGCACCGGAAACCGGGTGGGACGCGGTGTCCGGTGCTTCCCCCGTCGCACCGGACACCGGATGGGACGCCGACATCGTCTGCGAGTTCCACGGCCACCATTTCCCCTATCCGCAGCGGATGTTGCGCACCGACCGGTACAAGCTGGTGGTCAACCCGGACTCGGTGAACGAACTGTACGACTTCGACTCGGATCCCGACGAGCTGCTCAACATCTATTCGCATCCGGAGATGGCGGAGGTCCGGGACCAGATGATGCGTCGGCTGTACCAGGTGCTGCGCGACCGGGGCGACAACTTCTACCACTGGATGACATCCATGTACGACGTCGGCGACATCGCCTACGACCCGACCCTCAGCGGCCTGGACGAGGCCACCTACCAGCGGGCCAACAATGAGTGACCATCTGGCGAGCGAGAAACCGTCCCCCGGGCCCGCATGGTTTGGTGGCGGGCTCGGGGTGGACGCAGTGGCCGCCGAGGGCGAGCCACCAACGCACCGGGGACGTCCGCCGCCGGGCGGGATTTGACGCGGCCCACGGACATGGGGAGGTGCCCGAGCCGAACATGACTGTCCCAATCCAGCCGATTTCACCTAGTATTTGCTTCTCGCAACTGGGGGATTTCAGAACGGGGGGTACTGCCGTGCAGGGCGGGACCGCGGAAAAAATCCTGGTCGCCATCCATGCCCCAGACAGCCTGACCCATTCGGGATTGGCCAGCTGCCTGGACGGTGACCAACAACTTACCGAAACCGCAAAGGACGACGCAGACGTTGTCGTGGGCGCCTTCGACGCCGCCAACGTATCCACAATGGACACCCTGCGGTGCCTGCGACCCGGCACCGCCACACCCGTCCTCTTGATCGTGGACAAACGACAGTGGAACCTCAAGATCTCCGCAGCCATTGAGCACGGCGTCCGCGCCGTCATATGGCGCAACAACTTCTCCAGCTCGAACTTCATTCAAGCCATCCGCATCATCGGCGGTGGCGGCGGCTTCCTGCCGTTCTCGTTGCAGGGCGCGTTCATCGAACAAGTCCAGCGAACCCCGCCCAAGAAACTCGCGTACCAAGACGTCCCCCCGACCGGGTTCACCAATCGCGAAATCGACGTCCTCCGCCTGGTTTCCGAAGGCCACGACCTCGAACAGATCTCGCAGAAACTGCACTACTCCGAACGCACGGTCAAAAACACCCTCTACAAGTTCATGAAACGGCATGGCCTCCACAACCGTGCCCATGCCGTCGCCTTCGCCATCCGCAACGGCCTGATTTAGGGTGGTTGCAGAATGGGCTTGCTAGCGGTGGTTGGGGCCGTGGGGGGTTCCGTGTTGGCATGGTTCGTGGGTGCGTTTTCGGGGGAATGCTCGCCTTTCGAGCGGGTTTGGGGCTGTGGGAGGTTCCGGGTTGACATGGTCCCGGGCGCCTTGGCATGATTCGCACGCCTTTTGAGGGGGTTGGGGCTGGGGGAGGTTCCGTGTTGGATCGGCCATCCCCGCGATCGGTGGAGTGTGGGGGCTGTGTTCCGGAGGTCAAGCCCGGCCTGGCGGCCGCCTCTTCGAGGTTTCAGGCTTGACATCCGGCCCACAGCCCCGGTTTGGCTTTGTATCGCGGGGATGGCCCCGGAGTGGGCTGACGCAACCGGCGGGTCGCGTTGCGGGGTGGCGGATTCGGCCGTGGCTGGGACTGGTGCCCGGTCGGCTTGGGGTTGTTCCGTAAGGCTTTTTGATCGGTCGTGCTGGCGGGCGCCTTCGGCGTGTCGTGGATGAGTTTTTGTTGTGGGGTGGGGGTTTTCAGGGTTTTGGTGGGGGTTTTCACCTGATCAAGCGATGCCGAAATGGGTGCGAATGGGTGTTCGAATCTGGGAGAATGAGGGTATGGCACCGTTGACGGACACCCGGGATGCGAGCGTGGAGATGATGTCTTCACGCTCGTCTGTGGTGTCGTGCTCGGATGCCGAGCTCATCGCCCGGATCCAGCGCTGTGAGCAGGCCATGCGGGTGGTGATGATGGAGCAGTTGCAGATCATCGCCGAGGCCGACCGCCGGGGGCTGCACGCCGAACGCGGCGCGAGGTCGATGCAGGTGTGGTTGCGGGAACTGCTCAACATCGACCACCGGGACGCCACAACCCGGGTGACGGTCGCCCGTAACGTCGAGGACCGGGCCTCGCTGTATGGCGAGACGATGCCCGCCGAGCTTCCCCAGACCGCTGCCGCCTTGTCGCAAGGCGCGATCAGTGTCGAGCATGCGCGGGTGATCGTGGCGGGCATTCACCGGCTGCCCGAGTACGCCCGCTGTCACCGGGTGAGTGAGGTCGAGGCGACCCTGGCCGGATACGCCCGCCAGATGCCGCCGCGTGAGCTGGAGACAATCGCCGAACGAATCAGGTACCTACTCGATCAGGACGGCGCCTACCAGGACGAAGCCGACCAGCACGAGGCTCGGGAGCTGCATTACGGGACCTCTCGGGACGGGATGACGGTCATCAAGGCCCGGCTCGACCGCGAGACCGGCGCGAAATTCGTTGCCCTCATCGAGCCGCTGGCCGCGCCCTGCCCGGAAACCGACGGGCAGAAAGACCCTCGCAGCGCCGGGCAGCGCAATGCCGACGGCTTCGCCGCGTTGCTCGATCTGGCCACCGACTCCGACGGGGTACCGCGTGCCGGTGGGCAACGGCCGCACCTGACGATCACCATCGACTTCGAAGACCTCAAACGCGGGCTGGGCTTCCCCGATGAGCACGGCATGCCCGGCACCCTGAACACCGGGCGTGCCATCACCGCCGAGAACGCGCGGCGCATCGCCTGCGACAGCGAAGTACTGCCCATGGTTCTCAACGGAGACGGCCTGCCCCTGGACCTCGGCCGGGCCAGGCGAACCGCACCCGCACACCTGCGCGCCGCGCTACTCCAACGCGACGGCAGCTGTTCCTTCCCCGCCTGCGACCGGCCACCGGGAACCCCCGACGCCCACCACCTCGTGAGCTGGATCGACGGCGGCCCCACCGAACTGGCCAACATGACAATGCTATGCGGCCACCACCACCGCACCGTGCACAACCACCGATGGGAAATCCAGATGCACGACGGCAGACCCGTCTTCATCCCACCACCCACCGTGGACATCAACCGAAGACCACGACCAGGCGGCAAGGCACTGCCCGCCCAGCACCGCCAACACCTCCGGGACCTCATCCCCACCCAACGGGACCCGGCGGGCGAAACGCGCCGCTCGCGTCCCGCAGCGGCGGTCAGCTGACCGGCGCCGTGGAATTCGCGGCTACACCCGCCGCTGGGAGAATCCCGTTACTCGGCGATCCGGTCCCATGCGTTCGCCGGGTCGAAATCTCGCTTGATCGTGGCGCGGTCGATCTTTCCGTTCCCGAGACGCGGCAGCGGGTCGCGCGTCGCGATGATGTAGCGCGGTAATTTCCTGCGGATGAGGCGCTGGCTTGCCACCTCGATCACGTCCGACAGGTCCACTCTCCGCTGAATCACCACCAGGGCCGCCACTTCTTCGGTCCGGATGGGATCCGGCACGCCCATGACGAACGCCTCCGTCACATCAGGATGGTCCACCAGGGCGTTGATGACTTCTTCCGGGCTGATGTTCTCGCCGGACCGCTTGATCATGTCCTGCAGGCGCCCACCGAAATACAGGCCGCCATCGGCATCGACGAACCCATAGTCCCCGGAGCGCACCCAACCGTCGACCAGGGTCGTCCCAGTGGCCTCGGGATTCTTGAAATATTCCAGCATCACGTTGCGGTGCCGCAGTCTGATCTCCCCGACTTCACCGGCCGGCAAACGCTGGGACATTTCATCGAAAATTCCAACCTCGACTCCGGACATGGGCTTTCCCACGTAGCCCTCGGGTTGGTGGCCCGGCGCGCTCCCGGTGGCCATCGCGCCCGTCTCCGTCATGCCCCAGACGGTGGCCAGATTGACGTTGAACCGCCGGTAGAAGTTCTCCAGCCAAGCGTGCGTGATGACCAGCCGCAGGCTCGACTCGCCGGCGCTCGGGCCGTCTTCCTGGGTTTCCATCAAGAGGTTGAGATGCGCGGGGAACAAGATCGAGTAGGTCGCCCCAGTTTCCGCCACCTGCCGCCAGAAGCTCGTCGGACTGAACCTGTCCACCAGGGTGAGAGAGCCACCGGTGACAACCGCCATCGCCGGGCCGACGAGCGCGCCAATGGCGTGCGCCATGGTGAGCGGCAGAAAGTAGTTGTCCGAGGCGGTGATTCCGAAGCATTCCGCGAAGCCGGCTCCCGAGCTGCCGAAAGCGCCCGCATTGAGGACCACCCCCTTCGGCCGACCGGTACTGCCCGAGGTGTAGAGAATCAGGGCCGGGGATTGCTCCTCGTGCCCGTCGATGTGCTCGAACGGTTTCGGCTCCGCGCCGGCAAGCTCGGAGAGCTTCGACACCGGGACGGCGACCGGAACGGAAGGCTCGTGCACGACGACGTGTTCAAGGCCGGGGCACTGGTCGATGTGCGGCAGCACGGTCGAAGCCAGCGGATCGTCGGCGACCAGTAAGGGCGCTTCGCTGTGATTGATCGGGTAGCGCAGCTCGTCGAAGGTCAAGTCCATTTGCAACGGCACGACCACGGCGCCTAGCTGCATGAGCGCGAAATGCACGAAGAAGGCTTCGGGGCTATTCGACATCCCCACCAGAACCTTGGTGCCGAGCCCGACGCCGAGGCTCTCGAAACTGGCGGCGAAACGAGCCTTTTCGGCGTCGAACTCGGCATACGTCCAGCTGCGCCCCGCCGCGTGCAGAAAGGTTCGGTGCGGCGTCTCCTGGACACGGGCCTGCCAGAGCTCTCGACCGGTGAGTGGGGTTGGCTCGCCGATACTGACAGAAGTCATTGCGCAACTCCCTTGCCACGGAGCGAGTGTTTCAAAAGTGGTTTGCGTAGCGGTGCCGGTAGCGGGATCCCCGACTTATGTATGCCCGATCACGTGGGCACGTGACCCACTCACTATGGATGGCGCCCCGGCGGGGCCGGGCCTCGATCCGCCCGGCCCACGTCGCGGGACACGGCACTTCAGTCCAGGTCTAAGAACTCTCGAATCGCTGCCGCTACCGGATCCGCATTCTCCATGTGCAGGTGGTGGCCGCCTGCGAAGGTGACCTGCGTCAAATCCGGCACGCTGTCGATCCGTCGTGGATAGAACTCCTCCCTAAGCGCGGTGCGCGCGGCCTTGACCAGTAGCGTCGGAGCCTTGATGTTCCGCAAGAACTCCAGGATTTCTTCCTCGCTCAGCGCGAGTACTGTGGGGTACTTCAGGCGCACATCGTGCCGCCAGGAATACCCGCCCGGAACTTCCTTCAGATCCCGCTCGATGAGCGTCTCCGCCGTCTCCGCCAGGATGTCGGCCAGCTGGATGCGGGCCTTAACCGCTTGGAAACGGGTTCGGTAAACCGGATGTTCCTTGCCCTTGAGGTACGTGCTGAGGTAGCGGGCCACGTCCCCGCGGGTCTGCTCGGCGCTGGCCGGCAGGGGGCCGATCGCGTCGATCAGCACCAGCCGGGCGATTTTCTCGGGATGGATTCCCGCGATCAGCGAGGCGAGCGTGCCGCCCAGCGAATGCCCGATCAGATGGAACTGCTCCCAGCCCTGAGACTCCGCTAACTCCAACACGTTGGCCGCGTACTCCAGCGGGTTGTAGATGGCCGAGTTGAGGTGATCCGAAAGGCCATGCCCCGGAAGGTCGATGGCAATCAGGTTCGCATCCGCCATCCGCACGGACAACGGGCCGAAACTGGCGGAGTTGTCCAGTACGCCATGCAGACAAAGGATCGGGAGCCCGGCGCGCGCCGTCCGCTGGCCGCGCAGCGTCAGATTCGCGCGCCGGAGCTCGTAAGCAACTTCCTCCACGGTCCGGTTACTCCCCTGCCGTCCCGGAGCCGACCCCGGATACTGCCATCGCCTCGTCCACCCCACTCATCTGGTCCAGGAGTTGGTCGGTGAGTTGCGCGATGCTCGGTCCCTTCATCAACTCCATGATCGTGACCTTCACACCCAGTTCCCGTTCCAGCCAGGAGCTGATCTCGACCGCGAGCAGCGAATCGAGGTAGTCCATCAGCGGCATTCCGGTGTCCAGCGCGTCCAGCGGAATACCGAGGACGGTGGCGACGCGAACCTTGAGCCGATCGGTGAGAATCTCCACCCGCTCCGCCGCTTCGTGCGAGCGCAGCTGCTGACGCAGCGATGTCGCGGCCGAATCGCCGCCCTCGTCCGAGCCGCCGAGCCGGTCGTTGAACAGGGTCTCGTAACGAGGGCTGGTTTCCTGCTCCAGGCCGTGGTGGCGGAAGAACTTGGGCCAGTCCATCGGCAGGACGCCCGCTTGCGGCAGCGCCCCGGTCGATAGCGTTGTCATCGCCTCGAACGCTTGCTTCGCGGTGAAGCCTCGCATCCCGGTCGCCGCTACGAAGCGCTGCACGTCTTCGTGGCTTGCGACATACCCCGCGTCCGATACCGCGCCCCAGTTCACCGAGAGCGCCGGCAGGCCGTCCGCGCGCCGGACGGCGGCGAGGTGGTCAAGGAAGGCGTTGGCCGCACCGTAGTTCGCCTGCCCGACGTTGCCGATGAACGAAGTCGCCGACGAGAACAGCACGAACGCGTCAAGCGGCAGGTCCCGAGTCAGTTCGTGCAGGTTCCACGCGCCCAGCACCTTGACCCGCAGCGCATTCGCGAAGCGCTTCTCGTCGAGATCGGAGAGCAGGGCATCGTCGAGCACCATGGCGCAGTGCAGGACGCCCCGCAACGGCGGGAACGAATCCCCGATCTTGTTGAGCAGGCCTTCCACCTGGGTACGCGAGGTCACGTCGACGGACTCGACGAGCACCTCGGCACCTTGCGCGCGGAGGTCGTCGACCCGGGCCAGCACCTTCTCATCGTGCGTGGTGGAGCGTCCGACCAGCGCCAGATGCCGCACACCAGCCTGCACCAGCGACTCGGCCATCGCAAGACCAACGCCGCCCAAGCCACCGGTGATCAGCCAGGTGCCCTCCGGTGCGACGCGCGCACTCTCGGGTACCGCGACGGGGAAGTCGCGCTGATCCATCGCCACGACGAGCTTGCCGATGTGCTTGGCCGCCGCCATCTGCCGGAACGCGCTCTGGATCTGCGACGGGTGGTAGACCCGGTACGGCAGCGGCCGCAATTTTCCTTCGGCGAAGAACTCCAGCAACTGCTCCAGTTCGGCCCGAACCAGCTTCGGCCGGTCCACCAACGTCTGGCGGAGGTCGAAGCTGAAGTACGCCAGGTTCCGCAGGAACGGCCGCAGCCCGAGCTTGCTGTCGTTCATGAAGTCGGCCTTGCCGATCTCCACGAAACGCCCGTAAGGCGCCAGACAGGCGATGCTCCGGGCGGAGCTGTCGCCGCCCGAGGAGCTCAGCACCACGTCGACCCCGGCGCCGTCGGTGGCCGCCATCACCTCCTCGGCGAAGCCCGGCGACCGGGAGTCCATCACGTGCTGCACGCCCAGCGACCGCAGCAACGCCCGCTTTTCCGGGCTTCCCGCCGTGGCCAGGACCTCGGCACCGGTCATCCGGGCGACCTGGAGTGCCGCCAGGCCGGTACCACCGGCAGCGGAATGGATCAGCACCCGCTCCCCGGCCTCCAGCCGTGCCAGCTTGTGCAACCCGTACCACGCGGTGAGGAAGACGATCGGCACCGACGCGGCTTCTTCGAAGGTCAATTGTTCGGGCTTGCCGGCCACGCAGTTGGCATCGAGGGTGATGAACGAGCCCAGTGTCCCCTGCGCGCTGCTGACCGCGACGACCGCATCCCCGACGGCGACATCGGTGACGCCGTCCCCGACGCGCCTGACGATCCCGGCGCATTCGGCCCCGAACCGGAGCTCGTGCGCGGATTCCAATGGCGGAACCTGACCGAGGGCGGTCATCACGTCGAGGAAGTTCAGACCGGAGGCCACGACCTCGACCTCGACCTGACCGGCGGCGGGTTCGATCCGCCGCGCCGCGACGTAGTTCAGCTCATCCAATGGTCCGGGCGTGGCCATCTTGAGCGCGAAGCCGGTCTCGGCGGGCAGGTCCCGCGCGACGACCGGCGGGTGCACCGCGTCGGCATTCACCCGCGCGACGCGGCGGGTGAAGCTCAGCCCGTCGCGCACCGCGATCTCACGCTCAAAGTCCTGGCGGCACAGCTGCGCCCAGACTGCGTCGGCTTCCCCGGGAGTGGGATCGGCATCCAAGTCGATCATCGTCCACTGGGTTTGCGGCATTTCCAGGCCGGCCACCAGACCCAGTCCCCATGCGGGTGCGCCCTCGATGCGGACCGTGTCGTTGTGGAGAGGGTGCGCGCCACGCGTAAGCACGTACAGGCGCGGCCACTCGTCGGGGGCCTTCCGCACGAGTGCCTGGACGACGCTGGCGACGCCGACACAGCCTTCCTCAATGGCGCGTTCGAGTTCTGTTCCGTCGGCGTCGTCGGCCGCCGGCTTCCAGAGGTAGATGATCCCTTCGGGCTCGATCGACTCGAACAACCGGTCGTGGTCCGCCGCCTGTCCCGAGCGCACTGTCACCCCGGCACCGGACTGGCCGTCCGGGTGTACGAGAACCGCGCGCCCGCCCCGCTTCTCGATGCGCGAAGCGATGTCCGCGCCAAGCCCGGACGAGTCGGCGAAGATGACCCAGTCCCCGAACCACCTCGGTTGGTCGGGGGCCGAGGCCGGTTCTTCCTCGGGGAGCAGGACGCTCTCCGGGGCGCGACCGAGGACGACGGACTGGCCACCGGCGCCCTCGCGCTCCGGGTCGACCAACGCCACGACATCGTCGTAGTCGATCGAGCGCAGCAGGTTCTCCCACTCCGCCGGCTTCAGCAGCGGGCCCTCCGCACGCAGGTTCAGGTCCCGGAAGCTCCACCAGCCCTGGGTGAGCCCGAAGGTCAAGTCCAGCCAACGGTTGCCGGGCTCGGCTTCGATCAGGGCCAGCACGCCGCCGGGCGCGAGCGTCGACTGGAGGTACGACAGGGTCTTCTTGAGGTCGGCCGTGGCGTGCACGACGTCCGCCGCCAGCACGAGGTCGTACGAGCCTTCCTCGATGCCCTGGTCCAGGGGGTCATTCTCGATGTCCAGCGTGCGGTACTCGACGAAATCGTAATCCTGGAACAGCTCGCTGGCGCTCTGCGTGAACGCCGGCGATACGTCCGTGAAGGTGTACTCGCACCGGTCGGCGGGAAGCACCGGAAGCACGGTCGCCGTCAGCCCGCCGGTACCACCGCCCACCTCCAGCACCCGCAGGGTGCGTCGTGGGTCGGCCGTGCGGACCAGCCGCTCGATCGCTTCCTTGGCCAGCAGGTTGTAGAACCGGCTCACCGGGGAGGTCTCGTAGATCGGGCCTACGCCCTCGGCGGCCCCGGCGGGGAAGAGCAAGGTCAGCGGGTCGGCATCGCCGGTGAGCACCTCGTGGAGGTGTTCGCCGGTCCGGCGAACCAGCAACAACTCCCAGACCCGCGACGGGTGCCGGGACAACGCCTCGGACCACTGGCCCTCGGGGTCGGTGTCCAGTGTGGACACGACCTGGAACACGCCGTCCTGCTCGCTCAGCACGCCGTCTTCGACCAGGAACCGGAGGAACCGGGTGAAGGCACGGCTGAACGATGGCAACAGTGCGGCAAAGTCCTCGACCTTGAAGGATTCGCCGATGGTCAGCTCGCGGCCGAACTTGCGCAGCGCGCCCACCACGTACGCGGCGCACAGACCGTGCACGTCCGCCTGGTAGCCCGCCGTTTCCGCCGGCCGAGCAACACGCTGCGACAGCTCGCGAGACACGGGTTCCAGCTCGGACAACAGAGTCTCGTGGTTCAGCGTGAACGCGGTCGGCAACGGGCCGTGTGCCGCAACGGTGTGGCGGTCGGGCTGCCACATCGTGCGGTAGAAGTGGGAATCGATGCGATCGGCCGCGTCCGCTTCGGGCCGCGGTACGACCTTGCCGTGCAGTCCGGCGTACTCGGCGACCACCCGTCCCTGTTCGTCCAGGACGTAGATCTCGATGCGCAGCCCGCTCGCATCAAGCTTGCGCACCAACGTGTAGCACCACAACGGCAGGCTCAGCTCGTCGTGGATCCGCACGTTGTCGATGCCCGTCGGCAGGTACGAGAAGGGCAGGAGTTCGCCCGGCCGGTCCTGGGACGGGTGCAGGATGGCGGACTGGAAGCAGGCGTCGAGCACCGCGGGATGCAACAGGTAGCCATCCAGCGACTTCTTGAGCACCCTCGGCGCCTGGATGCGCGCCAGGGCCTCGCCGTCGCCCATGTGCAACTTGCTGATTCCGCAGAAGGCGGGGCCGTAGGAGTACCCCTTTTCACGGAACACGCCGTAGACGTCCAAGGGCTTGTGGACGGTCGCGCACCGCTCGCGGATGGCGTCCACATCGAAGACGCGAACCACGCTGTCCTGGGGTGTGCGGTAGAACCGGCCGCGCGAGGCGCGCCGCCAGCCGTCCTTGCGAACCGGCCGGTGGTGGAATTCGAACGTGCCCTGGACGGGGTCGAGTTCGAGCCGAGTCACCTGCTGCTCGTCGGCGTCGAGCACGCAGGCGCGCTCGAATTCGAGGTACTCCAGCGCACAATTCTCGCCGGTCAGTTCCCGGGCCGCCGCCAACGCGGCCTCCACGTAGGACGCACCGGGGACGATCACCGAACCCAGCACGTCGTGTTCCTTGACCCAGGTGAGGCGGTGGTCGTCCCACCTGATCTCCCAGGTCGGCCGAACGGCATCCACCCGCTTGAGCATCGGGTGCGCCTGCCCACCGGCCCGGTACTGGCGCGAGGTCTCGCTCTCGTTCCAGTAGGTTTCCCGGATCCAGGGATTCTTCGGCAGGTCGAGCACGGGCGCGCTGGTGGGGTAACGGCGTTCCCACGCCACATCGCGCCGGACGGCCAGGGTCCCGAACGCCTCCAGGAAGCACTCCCAGTCGTCCTTCTTGCGCGCCAGCGACGAAACCACCTGCGCGTCGGTGCCCTCGGCGGCCAGGATTTCCTTGAGGGAGTTGGCCAGCACGGGGTGCGGGCTCAGTTCGACGAAACCGTCGAACCCGTCGGCCAGCATCGCGCGGATGGCCGGCGCGAACAGCACCGGCTGGCGGAAGTTGTTCCACCAGTACGAAGTCGCCAGCTCGTGGCCCTCGATCCGGGCACCGGTGACCGTGGAGTACATCGGAACAGCGGTGTCACCGCCCGTGACGCCGTCCAGGTCGCGAAGCAGCTCTTCGCGCAGGGGCTCCATGTCCGGGCTGTGGCACGCGCAGTTCACCCGGAGCACCCGCGCGAACACGCCTTGCCCGCGGAGCTTGACTTCCAGCTCCTCGATCAGGTCCCGGCGGCCGGAGAGGGTGGAGGCGACCGGGCCGTTTTCCGCGGACACCCACAACTGGTCCGGGTGTTCGGCGCACAGCTTCTGCGCGTCGTCCTTGTTGAGGGCGACGAACATCATGGCCCCGGTGGGGTCCGCCTTCTCCTGGATCGCGGCCCGCCGGCAGATCACCTTCAGGGCGGCATCGAGGTCGAGCGCGCCGGACACGTGCGCCGCGGCGATCTCGCCCATGCTGTGCCCTGCGACGCCGTCGGGAACGATGCCCCACGACTTCCATAGCTCGGCCAGCGCGACCTGGACGCTGAACATCGTGGGCTGTAGGCAGTACGTGTCGTTGACCTTGGAAGACGACTCGTCGGGGGCGAGCAGCTCGTCGTAGATCGACCAGTCGATGTACTTGCGCGCGACCTGGTCGCATTCCATGATCTTCGCGCGGAAGACCTCGCTGGTGTTCAGCAGGGTCCGGCCCATCGCGAACCACTGCGGGCCCTGGCCGTTGAACAGGAACGCCAGCTTGCCGGTCCCGCCCGGCTTGGTGCCGCCGCTGATCGCACCCGGAGTGAGCTCGCCGGTGGCGAAGCCGCGGAGTTTCGTCGCCGCATCCGCGGCGTCCGAGGCGATGACCGCGAGACGATGAGCGTGGTGGCTGCGCCGCAGCGCGAGGTTGGCGCCCAGCTGCTCCAGGTCGACGGGCTCGGCCTCCAGCCAGGAGGCGTAGTTCTCCGCCAGCTGGGTAAGTGCCTGAGCACTCCCCGCGCTGAGCGCAAGCACCGCGGGGCGCGGCTCGGCCTGTTCGTCCACCGTGAGTTGTGCGGACGGGGGCTCTTCCAGCACCACGTTCGCGTTCGTGCCACCGAAACCGAAGGAGTTGACGCTCGCGATGGCCCGGTCGAAATACTCCGGCCAGGCGCGCGTGCTCGTCGGCACCTCCATGCCCCAGCGGTCAAAGTCGATCTCGGGGTTGGGCGCCTGGAAGTGCAGGTTTCCGGGGATCTGCCGCTTGTAGACGCTCAGCACGGCCTTGATCAAGCCCGCGATACCCGCACCGGCTTCGAGGTGACCGATGTTGGTCTTGATCGACCCGACGAAGGCAACCCGGTCGGACTCGCGCTTGTCGCTGAGCACCCGGCCCAGCGCGTTGGCCTCGATGGGGTCGCCCACCGGCGTCCCCGTACCGTGCGCCTCCACGTAACCGATGTCCTGCGCCGCGACCCTGGCGCGGGACAAGGCCGCACGGAAGTTGGCTTCCTGCGAGGCGCCGCTGGGCACCGTGATCCCTTGTGTCCGGCCGTCCTGGTTCACCGCCGAACCCCGGATCACGGCGTAGATGCGATCGCGATCCAGCAATGCCTTGCTCAGCGGCTTCAACAAAACGACGCCGGCACCCTCGCCACGCACGTAGCCGTTGGCCGCCGCGTCGAAAGCCTTCGAGCGGCCGTCTGGCGACAGCATGGACGCCTGGCTCAAGGCAATGGCGAACTGCGGTGTCAGCATCAGGTTGACACCGCCGGCCAGCGCCAGGTCGCTCTCGCCGTTCTGCAGGCTCTGGCAGGCCAGGTGGACGGCCGCCAGCGACGACGAGCAGGCGGTATCGATCGTCATGCTCGGCCCGCGCAGGTCGAACGTGTAGGACAACCTGTTGGAGATGATGCTCATGAAGGTGCCGGTGGCCGAGTGCGGGCCCAGGCCCTCGATCTGGGAGGGCTCCCCTTGGAGCGCACCGTAATCCTGGCTGCAGCCGCCCATGAAGACACCGGTCCGGCTGCCCGCTAGCCCGTGCGGCGAGACGCCGCCGTCCTCGAACGCCTCCCAGCACACCTCCAGGAGGAGACGCTGCTGGGGGTCCATCTGCTCAGCGATGCGGCCCGAGATGCCGAAGAACGCGGCGTCGAAGGTATCGACCTCGTCGAGGAAGCCGCCCTCCCGCGCATTCATTCGTCCCGGCTGCTGGGAACTTGCCGCGTAGTATCGTTCGACGTCCCACCGATCCTGGGGAATCGGCCCGATGGCGTCGACCTGCCCCTCCAGCAACTTCCAAAGCGACTCGCCATCCGTCACACCGCCAGGCAGCCGGCATCCGATCCCGATGACGGCGACGGGCTCCCCTGCGTAATCGTCCGGTTTCGTCATTGTTCGTTCTCCAGATCCACGAGTAATTTGAGGAGCCCGAGCACCTGAGAGGTCGCGTAAACGTCCTGCAAGGCCCGGAAGTCGCGGTAGCTGTCGGTTTCGGGATATGGATACGGCCCCCCATACCAGGAGCCATCTGGCCGGAGCCTGGTCAGCAGCCAGGCGATGCCCTTGCTCACGGCCCGCTCATCGGCGTCCATGCCGGCATGGACGAGCGTTTCGAGCGCGAGCGTCGTGTGCAGCTCGGGCGAGGAGAAGTCAGAGAAACCCTGGACCTGGGTGTACCAGCTGCCGTCCTCGCGCTGCTGACTCAGCACGAAGTCACGGGTGGCGGCGACCGCCGTGTAGTGCCCAAAGTTCGCCAAGGCCGCGGTAACCGGCCGCGTGAGGTAGTAGTAGGTGTTGTAATAAAACCAGTTGATGCCGAAATGCCCGTCGTCGTGCTGCGTGCTGACGAGGAAATTCAGCGCTTCGTCCACGTAGAGCGGTTCGATGTCCAGTCCGAGCAGCGCGCCCAATGCGAACCCGGTCACCGACGGAACGGTCTGAAACGCCTTCGGGACATGCGGATGCACCTCCGACCACGGGCCGGAGGGAAGCTGCTGACTGCGCAACACCATGGCCTTCTTCTTCGCCTCGTCGACGAGGCCAAGGTGGGTGAGGCTGGAGATGTACTCGCTGGTCGTCTCGGTGCAGTACTCGGACGGTGCGGTTTCGAGCGTGCCCCAGCTGATCAGCCCGTTCGGCTTCTCGCAGGACCGCAAGTACTTGAGTACCGCGTCGACGGTGCCGCGGTCGTCGTAGTCGACCTGATCTCGCCACAACGCGATCGCCTTGAGCGCGTTGATCGTGTCCCAATATTTTAGGAGTGTCGCGGTGGGAAACTCCGTGATGGAAGGGTCTGGTATTGATCCATCCGCGAACTGACCCCGTTGAAAGTACGCGAGCGCCTCACTTACCACACCATCGATCGTCATGCCCTGCTGGTCAAAGATACGTTTAAGCATGCGCGCCCAGATCCAAGTAGCAAAAAGCTGACAAACACCAGAAACACGCCCCGCGTGCCCGGAGGAAAGCCCTCCGGGCCGGGCACGGCACGTTCCCGCGAACCTACTTCGCCAGTTCCTGAGGTTGGGACTCGCGCCGCGCCACCTGCTCCGGGACGGCCGCGGCAACGGACGTAACGAATCCGCCGGCGCGCATCAATGCCTGCTCCGCCTCGGCATGAATTTGCCGCACGATTTCGCCCGCCGACAGGATGGATTTGATGCGTCCGATCCCCTGGCCCCCGACCATCATGCCGGTCTCCAGGTCGCCCTCCATCGCACCGCGACGCATTGCCGCACCCTCGATGCGAATTCGCTCCAGATACGGCGCATTGGTGTCCACCAACCGCTGAACCTCCGCGGTGAAGCCGTTCTCGATGAACCGGCCGGGACCGAAGAAGGCCGGGACCACCTCGGTTTGCGTCTCCGACGCTTCGACGATGAACTTCTTGTTGCCGTCGTTGTACTCGCACTCCTCAGCGGCGAGGAAGCGCGAACCGATGTACCCCATCTGAGCGCCGAGCGTGAGCGCTCCGGCGAGTGCCGCACCGTCGACCACGCCGCCGGCGCACAGCACGGGGATGTCCACCGCCGCCGCGATGGAGGGAACCAGCACGAAGGTGTGGACCGGGTGGTGGCCGACGTGGCCCGCGGCCTCGAATCCCGTCGCGATCACGCCGTCCATGCCCTCGGCCTGGGCCGAGAGCGCGTGCCGCACGTTCGAGACCGCGTGGAAGTGGAGCATCCCGGATTCCCGGAAGCTGTCGTTCATTCCGTACATCCGGGGGTGGCCACCGGAGGTGGTGAGCACTCGCAACTGCGCCTTGACCTTGGGGTCGCGCTCGCGCTCCTCCAGGATCGCCTTGAGCACTTCCGGAGCGTCCGGCTGCTCTTGTGCGATCCGCACGTTGATGGCCAACGGCTTGTCGGTGAGCGAAACGGCCAGCCGGATCCCCTCACGCACCTGTCTCACTACGTCTTGCACGAGCTCGGCAAGGCGTTCCCCGCTGACCCCGGGTTCCTCCAGGACGATCGCCGGATGCGCCAAGGTGCCCAGCGCACCCGCATTCGAGATCGCCGCGGCGAGACGAGCAAGCGTGATGGGGCCGATGCCGCCCATTCCGGACTGCATGAACGGCAGCTCGATCCCGATTCGTTCACTCAAAGGAGTGCTCAGTGCCATGCGGTGCTCCGTAACTATCTGTAGCCAAAGGGGGGCGGGCGTTGACCCCGGAGTTCTTCCGGTTCGGCTCCCATCCCGCTGATCGGGATGGTCTGTCGCTGCCAACGGCAGCTGATCTGCACCCGGTTCACGTCGCGCAGGTCGAAAACGCGAAGGTCACTTCTCCTGCCAGGCCCCGAGCTCGTTCACAGCGGACTTGCCCTCCGCCTCACTGATTCCGCGGACAACGACGCTGGCCCCGCAACGGCTGCGGCCCGCGCCGATGTGGGTGGAGCTACCCCTGATGACGAGCGCTATGCCGTGAAAGTCATACTGCACGTCGGACTCCAACCCACGTCGGGCGAACACCAGCGTGATGTCCCTTACGCCAAGTCATCATGGTGTGAAATCAGCCAGTTGCGCGATAGGTCTGCCCGTTCGTACCAAGAAATTAGAGCTATTCGGGCAGCCGGTGATCCGCCGAGGGGCGCTGCCGCTGCTGCCGCGAACGGGCTAGGAGATAGCGAATCCGGGGCGTGCTAACCGTTTTCGGCTGCCGCGCGGCGCGGTGTGGGGCCTGCCCGATCGGCGTGCGCTCGCCGAAGTGGCGAGCGGAGACCGGGATCAGCTGAAATCGACCGAGACTGAAATCGACCGAGACTGGGCGGTGGCCCGGTTGCGACCACCGGACCGACTCGACGGAAAATACCCGCGGAGGCTCGACAATCCGCATGTGCGAGCACACGACAGCGGCGGCAGTCTACAACAGTGATCGTGAATTTTGCGAGAAAGTTTGGTTCCTGGCCGCCAACGGGGCCTCGCCGATGCTCAAGCAGGACAGGTTCACGGGATTGCGAGCTGTCGGCGGGCCGCCCAGATCATTGGGCCGTGGGCCGGGCGTTGTCGGGGACATCCTCCGGTGGCCGCCTTCTGGTAATCCTGGCATCGGCGACCACCACAACTACGCGCTGATCAGCGCGGGATCTTGAGCTGACCGGTCGGCGGCTGTCAGTAACCGCGCCCAGTCCGGTAAGCGACCGCTCACAGCTCGTGCTGCATCAGCCGGCTCAGCGCCTCGTCGACATCCATGAACAGGTGCTCGTCACCGGGCGCGACGACCTCGTAGCTGTCGTTCAAGAACTCCGACAGCAGATCGGCGTCGGCTTCGAAGGTGGCCTGTCCGGCCGGCGAGGTCAACGTGATCAGAACCAGCGCGGTCTCGCCCGCTTGGGGGCTGATCCGCACGTCGCCTTCCCCGCTGTCGATTAACAGGCCGTCGGCCAGGAGATCGCGGCCGAACACCCAGTCGACCGTGTTGGGCTTACCGGTGTTGAAGCTCATCGACACCTCGTAGGGGTTACGGCTGTCGTACCGCAGCTCCACGCCCACCGGCGCGTTCACGCTGGCCGGGGCCACCAGGTGGAAGAAGGTGGCGGTCTGGATCGTCTTGTGGTCGCTGGCCATCATTTTGTGCACTCCTTGGCGTTGACTCCCTAGCTGATTCGAGCTTGACTCAAGTCAGTCAAGATCTTCTTCACGACGTCTTCAGACGTCTGGAGAGCCTCAAGTTCACGCCAAGATCGATAGCGCCGGGCAAGCTCGCGATCAAGCGCGCTGAGCTGCGCTTTCGCCCTGTCCGGCGGTCTCTACGAACGTCGGGGACGACAGGACTGCAACCTGCGTCACACCGCGTGCTACGGACTGTACTGGGAAAAGTACGCAGACCGGAACCCCCATCCGGCCACGACTGCGTCCTCGTGCAGAACCCATGCCCCACCGACTTCCGGCCCGACTCCGACTTCGCACTGTCTCAAGTGACTGCCGACGTCGACAGTGGACTCTCCCGCTATTGCCGAGAGCGCGGGACTACGCAGACAAGAACTGCGGTGGAAGCAACTCCGGAGCGCTCGCGGTCCTCTCCGGCCGATCGGTTGTGGGCGGCTCGACCAACATCGTCTCCACCTCTTCGACCGGTTCCTGATCGATCCGCATTGCCTGCTCCGCGGCGACCTTTTTGTTCAGGTACTCGCGAGTGCGCTGCGCCGCGCCGCGGATCTGCTCGGTCAGGTCCTTGTTGGACCGGCGAGCCTGCTGCTTCGCCCGCACGGCCGGTGCCTTCTTCTCGCCGGGGGCGGGCACGGTGCGCGCATGCTCGATGTGGCGCTCCAAAACGGACCGGAGTTGCTTAGCGTGACGATCACTGAGATCGATCTCGTATGTCACCCCGTCCAGCGCGAAGGTGATGGTCTGCTGGGCTGGCGTCCCGTCGATGTCATCGACGAACTCAACCACGGTCTGCTCGGCCAATGCGCCACCTAAACTACAAGTGAGTGAACTCGTAGCGGGAAACACGCTACGTCGGCATGACTGCCTGCGTGTTCGAGTTTAGAACATCGCCTATCGCACCGCCAGGCAGCGTGACGCGCCCGCGCGCTTGAGTCGATCAGAAGATGACCACGCCGAAGAAACGCGTTATGCGGGATTACTCTCGATGACCGTTGCCGTACAACATGTTTCGCCCGGATCTACACCAGAATTCCGGGTTATCGAAGGGAACGGCGGGCCGAGAAAATCACCGTTCGGCCCGCCGGCGACCTCGAATGCGCACCGTCCTATGGCACCGTCGAGTTCGGCTTCGGGCGGCGTCGGCGGCTCAATCGCGTGTCCGACCACGAGTGCGACCGCCTTTTGCCCAAGACGGTCTGCCCACGGTATCGCCGCACCGGTGCGGGCCCTGACGTTGGTCTATCGGTCCCCGCGGGCGAGGCGTTACCAAGGGGACGGGGCAGCCGCGACGCGCTCTACAGGTCGGTAGATGCACAGGTCGGATCGGTAGTGTGCTAAACCGCAGCAGGATTGCTTGACATATCCCGCCTGGCGGTGTTTATCGTATGCGTTGGCCGGATCAGCGAAGATCTCGTCGTTGCGCTTGGACGCCTGACCACGCTGGCTTCGCACCGGCTGAACCCGCTCGATCAGCGGCATCAGCCCGTACGAGCCGGCCCGCCGACCAGTACGGCAGTCCCGGCGCGGCGATGGCGGCGCTTGGCGAGCTGCGACCCAGGACCGACTCCCTTTGGGCGAGAGCCGTTGCTCCTGGACGATCGACCGTCCACCGCTGCCAGCCGGGCGTGACCTGCCCGCAGGACGCGCCGGCTGGGCCCATTCCGTGGGACGAGACAGAACCGTTATTGCGGATCGCGACGGCGAGCACTATTGTTTAAAGTTTTTCAACCTCTTCGCCCTAGACTTTTGGGCAGTGTCGCGTGGACCTTAAGGCATTCGTCAGCGCTGGGATCTTTTGGAGGCTCTTGCGCTGCGCATACTGTCGGCCGCAGAGAGACAGATCGAGAACAGTCGCGATCGGCAGCATTTCGAAGTATTCGAGCGAGCACGACCGCATTGGCATTTATCGTGCGCAAAATCGGGGTCAAATGAGCTGGGGACAGACCGTCACGCGAGCGGCGCGGAGACTAACGCGCCCAGTGTGAACGAACTGTTAACGAGCGTTGAAAACTCACCAATACCATCCGAAGAGTTTGGGGAACGTGATGTCCAAGGCCGTGGCGACTGCCGATCTTGACACGGACCGGAACTGGACCGAAAGCGAGTTCATCTCCGCCGCGATGGAATGGCACTTCAGCCCCGCAACGGGATCTCCGTTCTGGTTGGAACGGGCGGGCTCGCTGGAGTTCGACCCGCGCCGCGACGTGCGCACCCACGCGGACCTCAGGCTGTTCCCCAACGTTGTCAACGAACTCCGGGAGATCCCGCTCGAAGACCTGATCCCGCGCGGCTACCACGGCCAAGCCGATGTCATCGGTTCCTACGACAGCGGAGGAACGACGGGGGCGCCCAAGCGCGTCGCCCTGCTGGCCGATTGGTTCGAGCGTTCGCTGGCATGGAAATCCGGTCGGATGGACGAGTTAGGTTTTCCCACTGGCGCAAATTGGTTAACCGTGGCACCGAGCGGACCGCACATCTTCGGTCGGCTGATGGCCGAACTACCCAGAATGCGCGGCGGCATCGGCTTCACGGTCGACCTGGATCCGCGTTGGGTCCGAAAGTGCCTGAGCGAGGGCCGCGCCCAGGAAGCGGAGCGCTATGCCGAGCACGTTGTGGACCAGGTGGCGTCCATTTTGATTCAGCAGGACATCGGCGTGCTCGTGGCGACGCCGCCGTTGCTGGAGCGCATGACCGCTCGCGATGAGCTCATCGACGCGATCAACACAAAGGTGAAGGTGATCATGTGGGGCGGCGCGCACATGGACCCGGATACCAGGTACATCCTGCAGCACGAGATCTTCCCGAACGTCGCACTTCGCGGCCAGTACGGCAGCACCATGATCCTGGGCGGCAGCATGGAACGGGCCACGAGTGAGCCGGGCGACCGGTCGTGCGTGTTCGATTCCTTCTCGCCGTACACGACGTTCTCGGTCGTAGACCCGGTTTCACACCTCGACGTGGCCGAAGGCGCGCGCGGTCAGGTCGTGATGCATCACCTGAGCAAGTCCCTGCTGTTGCCCAACAACCTGGAACGCGACATGGCTACGCGGGTGGCCGCACCGCCCGGAGCGCTCGGAGTGTCCGTCGCGGACGTGGCCCCGGTGTCGATGTTCGAGGACTCCACTGTGATCGAGGGAGTCTACTGATGACGAGTCTGCTGTGGACGGATACCCGTCAGCTCGATGCACTCGGCGCTTCGGGCCCGTTCCGGGCCTCGCGATCCGTTCCCGTGGTCGGCGTGGACGGTACCACGCTGGCGCACTTGAGCCTGGTCCCCAAGCTGTACATCAAGCGGAACCTCGACGCGCTGCGCCGAGCGCACCCCATGCCGGCCCAGGAGCGCGCACAATGCCTGGCCGCCGCCGGTGAGCTGTTCTTAGGCGAAGTGGACGGCGTATCGCTGCGCGAGCACGAACTCGCGGTGTGCCGCGCATCGGGTGTCGCCATGCCGGTCGTCCGCAGGGCATCGCTGTCGATAGCCGAAAGCGCGCGGGTGGCGGAAGAATCCGTGCAACAGGCGCGACCGGCCGGCGCTGTCAACGACTGGCGCTCCGGAGCGGCGGCCGGGACGGTGTGGGTGCGCAAGGGAGAGGTCTTCGCCGTCCTCGCCCCCGGTAACCACCCGGCAACGCACACGATATGGCTCGAAGCGCTGGCGATGGGATATCGCGTGGCGGTGCGACCGTCGAGGCGTGAGCCATTCACGCCGCACCGCCTGGTCAGCGCGTTGCGGCAGAGCGGGTTCGGCACCGACCAGGTCGTCCTGCTGCCCACCGATCACGACGTGGCCGACGTCTTCGTCCGGGAGGCGGACCTGGCGATGGTCTACGGCGGTGACGAGGTCGCGGCCAGATACGGGGCGCGAGCGGACACCCTCGTGCAGGGGCCTGGCCGGTCCAAAGTGCTCCTCGCCGACGGCAACCACGAGCAACACATCGGGACGGTGGTCGACTCCGTCATCGGCCATGGCGCAACGGCCTGCGTCAACGCCTCGGCGGTGTTCGTCAACGGCGACGCCGCGGGTGTCGCGGCCGAGATCGCCCGCTCGTTGTCGAAGATCCCCGTTCGCCCACCCGAAGCCGACGACGCCGTCCTGCCCGCATTCGGCATCGACCAGGCGAGGGCGCTCGAAAAGCACCTCCGGAGCAGGCTCGGCGATGCCAAACTGGTCTCGGGCCCGGACCTCGTCGCGGAACTACCCGGTGGCGGCGCCGTGCTTCGGCCGGCGGTCGTGCTGCTGGATCGGGCCGACGCGCCTCAGGTCAACATCGAACTGCCGTTTCCGTGCGTGTGGGTCGCTCCTTGGTCACTTGATGTCGGAGTCGATCCGTTGCGCAACACCCTGACGCTCACCGCGATCACACCCGACGAAGCACTTCTGTCCCGGCTGATCGAGGAGCCCTCGATCAGAAACCTGCACATCGGTGACCAGCCCACGTATCTGATGCGTCCAGGACTCCCGCATGACGGCCACTTGGCGGAGTTCCTGATGCGCAGCAAGACCGTCATGCGTGATCTCCCTGTCGTTCCCGAGCAGCTTCGACCGAAGGACATGCCTTGCTTGATAGCCAAGACGAACAACGGCTGAAGACCGCCATCGACCAGACGACCAAACTCGCTGGGCAAGACTCGTTCGCAAGCGTGGCCGGCGCGTTCGCCAACGAGGAGGACATCCGGGACCTCCCGGCGGAAATGGTCTTCGACCATGTCGCGGCGCTGATTTTCCCGGACACCGTCGAGGATGTCCAGGACTTCCTCGCCGAGCGGGGATTCGACGTCTGTGCGCCGGTTTCCAGCGCGGTCGTGCGTGGCCGCCTGGCGCGCCGCTACGGCGTTGCCGAAGAGGACCTTGAAGTTTCGATCATTCGCGCGTTCTCGCGGCACGAGGGGCAGGGGGGACTTGAGGTGTTCGCCGTGCCCCGCTCCTGCGCGGATCGGGTCGCGCCCGGCATGGTGGCCTACGAACGCACGAACAACCCGGAGTCGCACCTGGCATGGGTGGTGACCGGGGATCTCGACAAAATGCGGCGAATCTGCAAGGAACGGCTGCTGATGCGTCCGGACGGAGGCGGCCACAACCCGTACCAGGACATCGAGTCCGGCGGGCGTTCGGTGCTGTATTTCCGCTTACCGGCACCTCTGGCGCAGTCGGACCTCCCCGTCCGCTTGGAGCTGACTTGCACCGGGCACTACCCCGACGTCCTCGCCGCGCACATCGGCAGCAGCGCGGAAACCTCCGACGAGCATACGAAGTTGTTGTCGATCCTCTCCGGTCACTGGGCTGCCCGAGCGGTCCACGTGGCGGCGGAGATCGGACTCGCCGACGTGCTGCGGCGGGAACCGCTGACCGCGCGGGAAGTGGCGCAGCAGACCAGTTGCGACCCCGGCGCGGTCGACCGGCTGCTCCGCTACCTCACGCATCTCGGCGTGGTCCGGCAGGTTGGCCAGAGCGCATATTCGAACACGGCCCTCGGTGAACTGCTGCGAGCCGACAATCCGTTCAGCGATCTGACCCGCATGTACGGTGGCGAGTTCTACGGCGCTTGGGACGAGTTCGCATCGGCCGTGCGGACGGGGCGTACCGCGTTCAGCCACCGGTACGGAGCCGAGCACTTCGACTACTTCGCGGACCACCCGACGGCGGCACGCACGTTCGACCGCTCGATGCAGGCGGTCGCGAATCTGGTTGCCGACGGGCTCTGCCGGGCGTTCACCTTCCCGGCCGAGACAACCGTGATCGACATCGGCGGGGGAAACGGAACGCTGCTAGGCGCGATCCTGCGCGACAACCCCGACGTGTCCGGAATCGTGTTCGATCGCGACCACGTTTCCCAGCATGCCGCGATCGAACACGGTCGTTTAGGCTCGGCGTCCGGCGACTTTTTCACCGAGGTTCCGGGCGGCGGCGACATCTACCTGCTGTCGCGGGTTCTGCACGACTGGAACGACGAGGACTGCGTCCGAGTCCTGGAAACTTGCCGGCGCGCGTGCCATCCCAACGCCACGCTGCTGGTGCTCGAACGGCTCTTGTCGGACAAGGTGGGGGACGCGCCGGAGGATTCGCTGGCCGCACCCTGGGACATGCAAATGCTCGCTATCACCGGGGGCCGGGAACGGAGCAAGTCGGAGTACGAAACGCTGCTGATGCGTGGGGGATTCGTGCTCGACGAGGTCAGGCCGCTTCCCGTGGACCTGAACCTGCTGGTGGCCAAGCCGGTGTGAACTCATCGGCGATTTCAATGGAAATCGGCGCGCCGATTTCCATTGAAATCGGCTCACTCCCCCGGCCGGACCTGGATCTTGCGGCCCGAGCCGTCCCGGAACGCCTGTAATGCCTGGGTGAACTCGTCGAGGCCGAAGCTGTGCGTGATCATCGTCTCGGCGTCGATGACTCCCTTGGCCATCAGGTCGACGGCGCGACCGAAGCTGTGCAGGACGGCCATCGAGCCGAGAATGGTGATCTCGTCGTTGTAGACGCGGAACGGCGAGAAACTCGCCTTGGCCTCGCTGGGTGCGACCCCGAACTGCAGGAACACCCCGCCGCGGCGGACCCGGGTCAGCCCGTCCTCGATTACGGGGATGACACCGGTGCAATCGATGACCGTTTCCCACCCCTGGGGACGATCGAGGCCGTCGGCGTGGGTGGCGACGGCATCGGCGCCAAGGCGCTCGGCGATCTTCAGACGGTCGTCGTTGATGTCCACAACGGACAGTGAAGCCGCCCCGGCGGTCTTGGCGAGCTGGAGCATCAGCAGGCCCATGGTGCCCGCCCCGTAGATCAGGTAATGGTCGCCCAGGCGGCGCGGCAGCACGTCGAACCCGCGCACCGCGCAGGACAGCGGCTCGATCAAGGTCCCCTGCGCGATGTCGACACCGGCCGGCAGCCGGTGGCAGTTGCCGACCGGCACCTTGACGTACTCGGCCATCGCACCGTCCACAGTGTCCCCGATCGCGCCCCACCGTTCGCACAGGTTGCCGCGTCCGATGGCGCAGTAGTGGCAGGACCCGCAGAACAGCGACGGATCGACGGCCACCTGGTCACCGGCCGAGATGCCGGTGACCCCGGGGCCGAGTGCGACCACCTCGCCGGTGAACTCGTGGCCGGGGATGATCGGGTACGGAGTCGGGGCGAACTCGCCCTCCACGATGTGCACATCGGTGCCGCAGATACCGACCGCGGCAGGCGCGACGACGACTTCGCCGGGGGCCGGGGTGGGGTCGGCGACCGTGGTGACGGAGTAGCGTCCGGGAGTTTCGATGACGACGGCTCGCATGGGTGGATCTCTTCCTCGGGCGGTCAGGCTTGGATATCGACGGCTCGGACCTCAACGCCGAGGTCCCGGGCGGTCTGCAACTCGTCTTCGGGCGCTGCGGCGTCGGTGACCAGCAGCCCGTAGCCGCTCAGATCGCCGTACGCGTAGCTGGCGGTACGGCCGAACTTGGTGTGGTTCAACGGTAAGTGTGGCACGGTCGGCGATGCGCGGGTAAGCCTCTTTGTTGTTCGCGTACTGGCATCTCCTTCCCCCGCGCACTACTCCGACTTCCCCAGCGCTCTACTGCGACGGGGAACTTATCACATATTATCTGTGAACCTATTGAAATTCTCTGAGATCTGTTTCAGGCTGTGCGCCGACGCCCGCCCGGACAACGTCCCGGATCCGGGCGTCGCCGCTGCGGCATCCTCGCCGCGATAAGCGGCTTTCCCAGATCGGACAATTCCCGGTCGCATCCGGTGCGGCTGGCACCGAGCATCGTGGCCCGGCCTGTCAGGAGGTCCTTAACCATCGTGTCCACTACGCACGCGCCGCCCACCCCAGCACCACTACTCGACCGCATTGGCATCCCCCACACCCTGGTCTGGGGCTACCTGGGGCTATTGCTGTTCATGGTCGGCGACGGTGTGGAAACCAGCTATCTGTCGACCTACTTCAAAGCCGATCTCGGCTTCAGCGAAACCAGTGTCGGTGTCGTGTTCACCGCCTACGGCATCACCGCCGCGATCGGCGCGTTCCTCTCCGGTGGTCTGTCCGACCTATGGGGCCCGCGCCGCGTGATGATGATCGGCGCCACCTGCTGGGCCACCTGTCACGCCGTCATGCTCGCGGTCGCCGTCCCCACCGGCAGCTATCTGCTGATCCTGCTCAGCTACGGGGCCCGGGGCTTCGGCTACCCCCTGTTCGCCTACGGCTTCCTGGTCTGGATCATGGCCGGCGCACCGGAAAAGCAACTGGGCAAGGCCCTGGGCTGGTTCTGGTTCAGCTTCACCATGGGTTACCCGGTGCTCGGCGCCGCGCTGGTTTCCGGCCTGAAGCCGGCGATCGGGTTCTACCCGACCCTGTGGGTCTCGCTGGTACTGATCGTCGCGGGCGCCGGGATCGCCTTCACCCTGCTCCGGGAACGCTCCGGCTACCAGGGCCTGGCCGCCGAAACCGAGCGGACGAGCCTGGTAAGCACGCTCGTGGGCTGCCTCACGATCATGCTCAACCAGCCCAAGGTCGGCATGGGTGCGTTGGTCCGGCTCATCAACACCACCTCCCAGTTCGGTGTGTGGGTCTTCACCCCGCTGTACCTCATTGAGCAGGTGGGCTTCACCGCCGAGGAATGGGCCTCGATTCTGGTCGTCATGATGGTCAGCAACCTGGCCTGCGTGGTGCTTTTCGGCGCGCTCGGCGACCGCTGGAGCCGCCGCAAGACGGTCGCCTGGCTCGGCGGCGTCGTCTCGGCATTCGCGTGTCTCGCGCTCTATTACGTACCGGCGTTGGCCGGCCACGATTACCTTCTCGTCGCCATCGCCGCGGGAGCGCTGGGAGTGGGGATGGCCGGGTACGTGCCGCTGCCGCCCCTGATGACAATGCTGGCGCCCGAACGCAAGGGTCAGGTGATGTCGTCTTACACGCTCGGCGCGGGGGCCAGCATGGCCTTCGGACCGCTGATCGGGACGGTGTTCATCGGGTCACTCGGTATCCAGGGCGTCATGTGGATCTACGCGGCGCTGCACCTGCTGAGCACCGTACTGGTCCTTGCCATGAAGCCGTCGGATGGATAAGCCGTGCGGCGCCGCTGAACTGGCCGGATCTCGCGCACCGCACTGCTCTGCGGATTGTGCTGTTCGTATCGCCCAGGCCAGCGGAGAACCTTGTGCCGACGGGCATATCCGCCGGTGACAAAATGCATTTTCTCCGCGTTCCCCGTTGTCCGCGGGAAGCAGCGGCGGTGTGCTTAGGAGCGGCGCTTTTCGACAGGTCATCACGGCCGACTTGGCGAAATAGCGCCGCTCGACTCCGCAATGGTGATGACAACAGAACTGGCGCGCGGGTGAGGCGACGCGCGCCCCGTTGCCCTGGAGGACCGCACTCATGGAACAGGCCAAGGTCGAATTGCGATCAGTGCACGGTCTGCGCCGGAAGCTGGTGGCCGATTTCTGCATGGCCGCGGCGAAATGCCGCTTCCCGATCACGATCGGCAAGCGCAACGGCCAGCGGGTGGATGCCACCAGCATCCTGGATGTGCTGGCGCTCGATGTGGACCAGGGCACCGAGGTGGTGCTCTACGCTCACGGTTCTCGCGCGAAGTCCGCGTTGCAGGACCTGGTCAACCTGCTCGGGCGAGACGTCGGCGCGTTCGACTGACGGGAAACACCGCGATGGCGTCAGGCCAGTTTGCGCAGACCTTCGTGGACTTGGCGCAGCAGCTCCAGCGACGGCTGGCTGCCGCGGGTCAGCCGGCCTTCGTGGACAACGACCAGCCCGGCGTTGATCGCGTCGCTGATGAGGATGCGCGCGACCGTCAGCGGGACCCCCAGGTGTGCGGAGATCTCGGCAACCGACTGCGGTGCCGCGCAAAGCGCGTGGATTCGTTGCAGGTCCACGTTCATCGGCGAGTGCGGGCGGTCGGGCGCCTCGGGCAACTGGGCCGACGACAGCAAGGTCTCCACTAAAAGCTCGTATTCGGGCCTGGCGCGTCCGCCGGTCCGGACGTAGGGGCGCAGCAACTCAACGGAGTCCGGTTCCGCTGCATCGTTCTCACCGTCTGCGGAGTCGGTGTCCCCGGGCTGACCGGGCTCGGCCGGGTCTTCCGCTTCCTGGGTCGGGTCGGCGGCCCGGTCATCGGTGAGCCGTGCTTCCTCGTCAGGTTCCTCGGCGGTTTCATCGGAGCTAGGCGGAGCGGGCCGCGGCCGGAACTCGTTATCCGCCCACTCCTGGTAGTCGCGCCAGCCGCCGAAGGAAAGCGGGTGGAATTCGGCCCGGCTGTCTCTCCTATGCGAGCTCATGACGGCTCCGGATCACGAGGCTCGAAGATCGAATCGAGCTGAGCGGATGTTGACGCACCGGTCGAATGTGCGGCGACAAGAGACCAATCCGCAGCGGCGCAATCCTTCGACTTTGTCGGCCCCCACAAACGTCTGATGCCGCGCACAACGGTAGGTGCGTGGTCGGTCCACCACAAGGCGATCGCTCAACACCGTGGCCGAATTGTTCCTTTTTCGCAGAGCGTTCGGGCATCGGCAAAGATGACCCCATCGCCGATCTTTCCCGGCGAGTGGGAACTGCCTGAAATTCCCGCGTAGCGTGCCGGAAAAGGCACATTCATCGGGCGCTTCCGCGACCCGTCAGATGACTGAACTGCGTGGTGTCGGTGAGGATGTTGGTGATGATCGGGCCCGCCCAGCGGGTGAGGTCTTCATGTCCCATTTCGGCGATACCGGGTGTGCGCAGGATGTAGCGGGACGTGGCCAGCCCGACCATGAAGGCGCCCATGAGCGCCGCGCGCTGGCCGGGGTGGTCGGGCGTGGCTGCGGCGAGCGCGGGTGCTACCTGGGTGGCGAACACCTCCCGCATCCTCTCCGCGGCGGTGGGACTACTGGCGGCCGCGCGCAGAAGCGCGACGAAGGTACTGTCGCGCTCCCAGACGGCCAGGAAGCGGTTCAAAAGCACCGCGGCCAGGTCCGGTGGCGCGATGTCGGCCAGGTCGGGGAAATCCAGGGTGAAATCCGCGGCGGCGGCGAACAGGTCTTCCTTGCTGCCGAAGTAGCGGATCACCAGCGCCGGGTTAACACCCACATCGGCGGCGATCGCACGCAACGTCGTCCGCTCATAGCCGTCGGCGCCGAAGCGGACACGCGCGGCCGAAAGAATGTCCGCGCGTGTCGCTTCGGCGTTGCGAGGTCGTGAGATGGCCACGCCCCCAAACCTATGTCACCGGTTGTTGACTTGTCCAGCGCCCTCGCGGTCTTTCATCAGCGGTCGTCGGGGGTGGGGAACCAGCGCCGGATGTCGTCGGGGCTGGTCTCGGCGCGCTGGTTGAACACGAACCGGGCGTTGGGCAGGTGGACGTGGACGAGATTGACCAGTGCCTCGAATAAGAGCGTGTTGCTCGCGACCAGGCGCACGCCGGCACCGATGAGGACCGCGTCGTAGGTCTTCTCGGTGATCTTCTGCTTGACGACATCCAGCGCGGTCTCACCGAAATCGATGGGGCAGCCATCGACCGCGTAGCCCGCTTCGCGCAGCTGCTCGATGTTCTTGTCATGGGCTTCCCGCAAGGTTTCGGCGTTCAGGCCGGGGAAACGCGCGAAGTCGGGTGAGTCGTAGTCGATGACGTCGGGGTCGAGTCCGATCTGAATTGCCCGAACGGTCACAGTAGTTCCTTTCGTTAGATGCATGCCACGCGGTGGTCGCATGATTGTTGCCGGATGATCTGTCGAAGTCGCTGAGGCAGCGACAGTTTGCGGTCGCGGGAAGGTCGCGACTCAGGAAGCAGTCGTGGCCGTCCCGACTTCGCCGCCGGTCCAGCCGGCGAGCGCGTCCCGCCAACCGTGTTCGCGGGCATCGGTCGCTCCTGCCCACGCGACGTACCCGTCGGGACGCACGAGCAGCGCGGGTCCGCCGTCGGTGCGTTCGGCTTGGATCAGGTCCGTGTCGAGCCGGGGAGTCCCTTTCTCGCGGATCAGGACGAAGCCGGGGTGGCGTTGCAGTTCGGTCAGCCTGCCCTCGACCAAGGGCACCTCGGTGGCCCGCGTTCCGACGAGTTTGTCTTGGTGTCTACCGGATTTGTAGCGCAGGCCCACCCCGGAGAAGCTGCCGGCGATCGCGTTCGACAGCGGGCGGGCCCGCATCAGCCGTGGAAAGAACTGGTCGCGCAGCCACCGTAGCGCCGCCGATTCGGAGGTGACCATGCGCATCATGACGCCGCTCTGCATCACCACTCGGCGTCCGATCGGGTGCCGTTCGGCCTGGTAGGTGTCCAGGATGGCGTCGTCGGCTCCGTCGAGGGCCAGTGCGAGCTTCCACGCGAGGTTGGCGGCGTCCTGGATGCCGGTGTTCATCCCCTGCCCGCCCATCGGCGAGTGCACGTGCGCCGCGTCGCCGGCGAGGAACACCCGGCCATCGCGATAGTTGGCGACTTGGCGCTCGTCGGCATGGAAGCGCGACTTCCAACTGATCTCGGCGAGCCCGACGTCGTGTTTCATGGCGCGGTTGAGCACGTCACGAATCTCGTTCTCGGTCACCGGGGCGTCGTCGGGGAGTTGACGATGGCGATCCCAGGTCATCGAGCGGTACCAGCCGCCATGTCCGTAGGACACAAGGAAACCGATCACCTCGGGCGTACTGCCCAGCGTCAGACCGCCACCTGCCGGACCGTTGGTGAGACGGACGTCGGCGAGGACCATCGAGTGCAACACCGACTTACCCGGGAATTCCTTGCCGATCAGGTCACGCACCGTGCTGTGCGCACCGTCGGCCCCCACCACGTAGGACGCTCGCCACGAAGTCGGCGCACCGCCGCCCTTGGGGCGAGCGGTCACGGTGACCCCGTCGGCATCCTGATCAAGTCCGACGACCTCGACGCCCCGCAGGACCTGCGCGCCCTGCGCCACGGCGTACTCACCGAGCGCCTGATCAACGTTGGTCTGCGGGGTGACCAGCACGCATTGGTAGCGCGAGGGAAGGCGGGTGAGATCCATCTTGGCGCCCTTGAACAGCGACACCGCCGGAGTCGCGTTCCCCTTCGCCAGCAAATCCTCGGCCAGCCCCCGGCTGTCAAGCACCTCCAGGGTCCGGGCCATCGTCGCGAACGCCCGGCTCGACGGATTGATCTGCGGCCACCGCTCCAACACCGTCACCGAATGGCCCATCCGAGCAAGATCGCCAGCGACCGTCATGCCCGTCGGTCCACCCCCTACAACAACCACCTCCACCTGCCCCATCGCTCCTCCTCGTCGCCTTGTAACCAACCGTTGACTTGCACGCTACGTCGCCCATTCGGCGTAAGTCAACACTCGGTTACCCCAAACTTGGTCACCGCGTCCGAAAAGGATCGGACCATTTCGGACAGCCGCAACGAGGTCCGACCGGCCCGCGTGCCCACTGTCGGCAGTTCGCCCAGCACCGGCGGCAAGACTCGGCCGCGCGCCGAAATCTCCACAACGGAAGCCATTCCACAACACTGCCCGCCTCCCCCGGAAAAAGTGCCCTAAAAGGCAGGCGCTCACCCGTCGGCGCCCCCCGTTCCCGGCGCCGACGGGCCGGGAAAACATTTCCCGCCCCGACTTGATGGCCAGAAGTACATAGATTCTTGCCTCTTTAACTCCCCCTCTGTGCCGTTGCCCACTCGCGACTCATAAGGTGACAACCGTGCCGAAGTCGGCGTTGTCCCAGCGCAACCGAACGGCTTGCTTGGGGGATTCACTCGGACTCGACCGGCTCGCGCACCGAACTGGGCTTCACTCCAACCGACGGAGACATAAATGACCTCGGCGCCGGTCCGCACAATTGCGGTGACTCCCGAATCTCCACTGACCATTGGCGACCTCGAACGCGCGCGCGGACACATCGATGTCACCGTGGACGCCGCGGCACGGGAGCGAATCGAGACCTGCCGGGCATTCGTCCTCCAGACCCTCGACAGCGGTCGATCGGTTTATGGGGCTACCACCGGCTTCGGTCCGCTGGTGGTCTTCGACGGGCGTGAAACCACCAGCGAGCAGTGCGACAACGCGCTGCTGCATCTGGGCGCCGGCCAGGGGCCCGATCTGGCACAGCCCGTGGTGCGGGCCGCGATGCTGATCCGGATGTGGTCGCTCGCACAGGGGCGTTCCGGGGTGTCGCTCGGCGTCGTCGACAGTCTCGCGAACGCCTTGCGCACGGATTTCACCCCGGCGGTACCGCGCTTGGGGTCGCTGGGAGCCAGTGGCGACCTGGTTCCGCTGTCCTACGTCGCCCGAGCGCTTCGAGGTGAGGGACATGCCTACGTCGGCCAAGAGCGGCTGCCGGCCGCCGAGGCGCTGCGGCGTGCCCACCTGGAACCGGTCGACCTCGACGGACGCGATGCCCTGGCGCTGGTGAACGGGACCTCCCTGACGGCTGCCGCGGCCGGACTCGCGGTGGCGTCCCTGTCTCGCTCCCGCCTCGCCGCGGTGTCATTGTCGGCGCTGCTCATCGATGTCCTCGGCTGCTCCCCCGCCTTCCTGGATTCGCGCTTGCTCGCGGCTTTCGGCCACCCGCATGCCGGCCAGGTTGGCAGCGAGCTGCGCGGACTGCTCGAAGGCCTGGTGCCCTCCGGAACCAGGGCGCTGCAAGAGCCCTACAGCATCCGCTGCACCCCGCAGCTCATCGGCGCCGCCACCTCCGCGCTCGACTACGCCGACGGCGTGGTGCGCGACGACATCAACAGCATCAGTGACAACCCGCTGTTCTTCCCCGAGGACGATTTCGTGGCGCACGGCGGGAACTTCTTCGGCCAGCCGGCGGCATTCTCCACCGACTTGCTGACGCTCGTCGCCACGCAACTGGGCAACCTCGCCGAACGGCAACTGGACCTGCTGATCGACCCGCATCGCAATGGCGGGATGCCACCGATGCTCGCCGCCAATCCCGGCGCCCAACACGCCGTGCAGGGTGTGCAACTCGCGGCCACCGCGATGGTGGCGTCAATGCGGCGGTCCGCGACTCCCGCATCGATCCAAAGCCTGCCCACGAACTGGCACAACCAGGACGTCATCCCCTTCGGAACCCAGGCCGCCCTGAACGCTTTGGACCAAGCGCAAACCCTGCGCCTGCTGCACGGCTCGCTTGCCGTCGCCCTGCGGCAGGCCGTTCACGTCGGCGGACGCCGCCCGACCGCACCCGGGTGTGTCGCTTTGTTCGACCGGCTCGCCGAGGTCGTCGCACCGGTCAATCCTGACCGTCCATTGGACGAGGACGTCCGCAAGGCGGCTGACGTTCTCGATGAGAGCTGCGCCGGCCAGCACTCGTTATGAGGGGAGCCTCTGATGAAACCTTCCGCGCCGGGCGATGTGTGTTTACGGGTTTCCGACCCGTCAACGTATGGTGAAGTCAGTCCACTTGTACTGGCCAATCCGGACGAAAGCCTATCGCCGTGCTCCCATCCGGCCGAGGACGCGCCGGGGTGCCCCCAACCGATCGAAGACGATGTGCGGACACTTACCCAGGCTGCCCACGGCGGACCCGCCGCCCAGCTGCGGGCGCCGCTGGACCTGGTGCAGCGGATCCGCTACCGCTGGATGGTCGGTCACCACGCCGCTTTCGGCGTCTGGCAGCTGAAGCAACGATGGCTGCGCGCGATCGCCGCCGATCCCGAACCCTCTGCCGATGCGATCGGCATGGCGGCGCGCCTGTATGAGGCGTACTCCCTGCTGTTCCTTTACACCGGAAGCTGCTCGGCCGAGCACTACGCGGCCACCGTGCGCGTTGACATGATGTCCTGCGACCCGGCTTTCAGCGGTCTGTGGGCCCGCGACTACGAGATGATTCCGGGACTCCTGCGGCACATCCGAAACACCCACCCCGCCGCGGCCATCGCACCGCTCAGAGAGGCCGCCAAGGCCAATCACCGGGTGCACATGGCCGTCGCCAAGAAACTCGTGCCGGACGGCGGCTCCCTCCTCCGGGATGCCGGGCGCCGCCCGCAGGGACCGACCGAGGCCGAACGTGTCGCCTACGACGCCTTCTTCCAGGTCGAGCGACGCCCGCTGTGCCGGCGAGCGTTCACCGCGCAGCTCGTCCGGCGCTTCGCCCAGGTCATGTCCGACATCGCCGTCCACGGCTTGAGCGGGCCCGATTCTCCGCCGGCGCTGCTGGACGCCACGCTCCGCGACGCATTCGCGGAATTCGAGGAAAAGGCCGGGGACCTTCTGCTGGGGATCGCCGAGGCCGTCGCGTCCCAAGACTCAGTCGCCGAAAAGATCGTGGCGCAGCGTGCCGGCGGCGCCCCATCGTTTGCCCTACCTATGAAGGGACGTCCATGAACACCACCGCGGGCGACATCAAGACGCTGCAGATCACTCCCGCCCTGTACGAGTACCTGCTGGACCAGGCCAAGCCGCCCACCCCGGTGCAGCGGGACCTGATCAACCGGACGCACACTCTCGGTGGGTGTGCCGAGATGCAGGTCCCGCACGAACAGGCGGCGTTCCTGACCCTGCTCACTCGCCTGGTCAATGCCAGGTGGATCGTCGAAGTGGGGACCTTCACCGGGTATTCCACCCTCGCGTTCGCGCTGGGCCTGCCGCCGGATGGCCGGGTGACCACCTGCGACCTGTCCGAGGAATGGATGAGCATCGCGCGGGACGCCTGGAAGCGAGCCGGCGTCGACGACCGCATCGAACCGCGCATCGGGCCCGCGGCGGACACCCTCCGGTCGTTGCCCGAAGAGCCGCTGATCGACCTGGTGTTCCTCGATGCCGACAAGCCCGGATACGAGACCTACTGGGAAGAGCTCGTGCCCCGGGTACGCCCCGGCGGACTGCTGCTCGCCGACAACGTCCTGTACGGAGGCGAGGCGGCCGATCCGGACGCCACCGGCAATGCCAGCGCCATTCGGGCCTTCAACGACCGGGTCCGAGCCGACGAGCGCGTCGAATCGGTCATGCTCCCGATCGCCGACGGGCTAACCATGGCACGCAAGCGCTAGACCGCCGAGAAACCGAGCGATGTTTGACAGGGGAGCGGAATGCTTAATCAGGGATTGGGTTCCTGGCCTGCTCGCCGCGCACGCAGGACACCCGAGTCCGTGGCCGTGATCTACGGCGACGACTCCTACACCTACGCACAGTTGGCGGCGCACAGCCACGGGGTTGCGCGTTTCCTTGTCGAACAAGGAATTCACCACGGGGACCGGGTGGCGTTCCTGGGCCCCAACCAGCCGGGTTTCCTGACGACCCTGTTCGGCGCCGGACAGGTGGGCGCGGTATTCGTGCCGCTGAACACCCGCCTGGCCGACGCCGAACTGGGCTTCCTGCTCGATGACTCGGGCGCGACGCTGCTGGTGTACGACTCGCGGTACGGCGAGAACGCCCACGCACTCGCCGCCGATCGCCCGGGTCTGCGCACGGTCGACGTCGCCGACTTCGACGCACTCACAGCTAGCGAACCGGTGCGCAAGCCCGTTGTGCTCGATGACGTGGCCCTGATTCTCTACACCTCGGGCACCACCGGTCGTCCCAAAGGCGCTCTGCTCACCCACGGGAACCTCACCTGGAACTCGGTCAATGTCGTCATTGACATAGACCTGTGCGGAACCGACGTCGCGTTGCTGTCCGCGCCCCTGTTCCACACCGCCGCGCTCGGGATGGCTTGCCTGCCAACGCTGCTCAAGGGCGGCACTGTCGTGCTGGAGAATAAGTTCGACGTCGAGCGCAGCTTCGACCTGATCGAACGGCACCGAATCACGTTCTTAGCCGGCGTTCCCACGATGTTCGAGGCGCTGGCCCGCTCGCCGCGCTGGCCCGGGGCCAACCTGTCCAGCCTGCGGTTCCTGCTTTGCGGCGGCGCACCGCTGACGGCCGAGCTCATCGAGCGCTACCAGGCACGAAACCTGCCGCTGATGCAGGGTTATGGCTTGACCGAGGCCGCGCCCAGTGTGCTGATGCAATCCCCCGGCGACGGAGTCGAGCACGCCGGGGCGGCGGGCGCGCCCGCCTTCTTCACCGATGTCCGGCTGCGAACCCCGGACGGGCGCCCTGCGGCGGTCGACGAACCCGGCGAGCTGGAGGTGTTCGGTCCCAACGTCGTCTCGGAATACTGGCGGCGCCCCGATGTCAGTCCCCTCAACGAGGACGGCTGGCTGTGCACGGGCGATGTCGCCGTCGTCGATGAGATCGGCGACTACCGCATCATCGACCGGCTCAAGGACATGTTCATCTCCGGCGGGGAGAACGTCTACCCCGCCGAGGTCGAAGCGGCCCTGCGCGACCACCCCGGTGTGGTCGACGTCGCCGTCATCGGCATGCCGGATCCGGTGTGGGGCGAGGTCGGCAAGGCCCTGGTCGTTGCCGAACCGGGCCTGACCGCCGACGAACTCCGGAACTTCGCGCGAGCACATCTCGGCAAGTACAAGATCCCGAAGGTCGTCGTGTTCGTGGACGGCCTGCCACGAAACCCGACGGGCAAAGTCGACAAACAAGCGCTACGGCGCCGCGAAGGTGCACCAGATCGCACTCCGGAAGTACCGGCGGCACGGACGTAAGTCCCTCCAACGTGCGGTGGTGAGCCAGAGCGAACGGACGTTCACACCGATCGACCGCAACGAACAGTCCGTTCCACCACTGAACCACTCCCCGACCAGCGCGGGGCGAACAGCACAACACGGAGGGCAGCAGAATGCGCGCCATAGTTCGTGAATCCGGGAATGTCCGCGTTTCCGATCTCCCAGACCCCGAGATCAAGGAGCCGACCGACGCAGTCGTGCGCGTCGTGCTCGCCGCCGTGTGCGGGACCGATTTGTGGGGATATCGCAGCGGCGAGGCGATCCTGCCCGGGCCGCGAGCCGGGCATGAATTCCTCGGCGTGATCGAAGATATCGGCAAGGACGTCGCGGGATTGCGCCGCGGCGACGTGGTCTTGGCGCCGTTTTGGTATTCCGACGGCACGTGCGACGCATGTCAGGACGGGCTTTCGACTTCCTGCCGCAGCGGCGGCATGTGGGGAGGCGAAAACGACGGTGGGCAGGGCGAGGCCGTCCGGGTGCCGTTCGCCGACGCCAACCTGACGCGGTTGCCGCTCACCGTCGGGGACGAACGCCTGCCCGCCTTGCTGACCTTGACGGATGTGATGGCGACCGGAACGCACGGCGTGCGGGCAGCGGCGGTGCGGCAGGGGTCCACAGTGGCCGTTGTCGGGGACGGCGCGGTTGGGCTATGCGCTGTGCTCGCTGCTCGTCGTGCGGGCGCAGAGCAGATCATTCTGCTCGGTTCGCACCAATCGCGCCTTTCGGTCGGTGCGGGATTCGGAGCCACGTCCATCGTTTCGGAGCGCGGCGCCGAGGCCGGCGCTCGCGTCCGCGAACTGACCAATGGGCGAGGAGCGCACTGCGTCGTGGAATGCGTCGGCGTCCAGTCCTCCATCGACACCGCGCTGGACGTGGTGCGCGATGGCGGATCGATCGCGATGATCGGCGCTCCCCACTTCACGATCAACGACGTATCGCCCATCTTCCTTCGCAACCTCACCCTGAGCGGCGGACTGACACCGGTCCGCGAGGTGGCCCCGACGCTCCTCGCCGACGTGCTGTCCGGTGACCTGGACCCGTCGCCGGTGTTCGACATGACCGTCGACCTCGACGGCATCCCGGACGCCTACCAAGCCATGGCCGACCGCACCGCGATCAAGGCCCTGGCCCGCCTCTGAGCAACGTCCATAGTGGGCGATAAGCGATACAGCCGATAATCAGGAGATCACCACAATGGTCGTTCCGGAACCGAGAGATCGCACAAGCAACGCGAAACCGTTGTCGGGTCGAACCGTGTTGCTCACCGGCGGGGCACGAGGGCTCGGCCGTCTCTTCGCCGACGCCCTCGCCAGTGCGGGTGCCAATCTGGTGATCACCGCTCGGGACCGGGAGAGTCTTAGCGTGGTGGCCAAGGAGTTAGCCGACCGCACCGATCAAGTGCTGGCCTGCCAGGCCGACCTGACCGACCCGGACGCGATGACCCGGGTCGTCAGCGACGCCACGGCCGCCTTCGGCGCGGTCGACATCCTGGTCAACAACGCGGGCGTGCCCGGCCCGCACGGGCCGCTGTGGGAAACGGATACCGACCAGTGGTGGCACACCCTCGAAGTCAATCTGCGCGGAACCACGCGCGCCTGCCGAGCGGTGCTCCCGGCAATGACCGAACGGGGTTTCGGACGCATCATCAACATCGTCAGCGCCGCCGGCAAGTACCGCTGGCCGCATGCCTCCGCGTATTCGGTCTCCAAGGCGGCCGTCATCAAGCTCACCGAGAACCTAGCGCCGGAAACCCGGGACTACGGGGTGGTGGTCCTCAGCTACCACCCCGGTCTGCTCGACATCGGCCTGACCGGCGACCACCTGCGTCAGGGACCGACCGGAGACGTCTGGACCGATCGCATCGGCGACTGGCTTCAAGAACAACGGGACAGCGGTAACTTCACGACGCCGGAACGTGCCAACGAGGTGCTGATCCAACTTGCCGCGGGCCAGGCCGACGCGCTCTCCGGAAGATACCTGACCGTGGAGGACGATCTCGCCGCGTTGTCGAAGCATGCCGCCACCAAGAGCAGCCGCGAACAGGTCCTCAGCTGACCGTCGGACCATGGCGCTGGAGTTCAAAGTCGGTTTTTCGGGGTGTGCTCAGTCCATAATGAGCTCCGCGGGACCCTCGGCCGGTACGGTGTTGTTTTCCACGACGCTGGAGTAGAAGCGGGCGCTGTCCTTGATGGTGCGTTGCTGGGTGTCGAAGTCGACGTGGATCAGGCCGAAACGCTGGGTATAACCCATCGCCCACTCGAAGTTGTCCAGCAAGGACCACGCCAAATAACCACGGACATCGGCACCACGCTCGATAGCGGCATGCACGGCCCGCAGATGGTCCGCGATATAACGGACCCGCTGGGAATCACGAACCCGGCCATTGTCCAGCGTGTCCGGGAAAGCAGCCCCGTTCTCCGCCACCACGATCGGCAACTCCGGACAGTGCTCGTGCAGCCAGACCAGCAAATCGGTCAGCGAACCCGGAGTCTGCTCCCACCCGAACGACGTCAACGGACCCCGAGGCGGCAACACATCGAAACCGCGCATACCGGGCAACCCGCAATTGCTGGGCGCGGACACATCAGGCAACGGCGCCACCCGTGTCGGCGCGTAATAGTTGACCCCAAGCCAGTCCAGCGGCGTGGTGATCAACTCCATATCACCCTCCCGGATCGCCGGCTCCAGAGCGTTCAGGTGCTCAAGATCAGCCAGCACGTCCTGCGGATAACCACGCCCCAGCACCGGGTCAAGAAACATCCTGTTATGCATGCCATCGAACTTGCGCGCCGCCTCACGATGAGCCGCATCATCGGCATCGGTGAGCACCGGCGAAAAGTTCAGCACCAGCGAAAACCGCTGATCCGGACGAGCGAGGGCCCGCAACGCGGCCATCCCCTGCCCATGAGCCAGCAGATGATGATGCGCGGCCACCAACGCGGTCCCAGGCTCGGCGATACCCGGCGCGTGCACCCCGTTGCCATAACCCAGAAACGCCGAACAGAACGGCTCGTTCAACGTCGTCCAGTCCCGCACCCGGTCACCCAGCACACCGTGCACCGCCACGGCATAATCGGCGAACCGCGCGGCGGTATCCCGCACCCGCCAGCCACCCTGGTCCTCCAGCGCCTGCGGCAAATCCCAGTGGTACAGCGTGACCATCGGCGAGATACCCCGAGCCAGCAACTCATCCACCAGCCGGTCATAGAACGCGACCCCGGAAGGATTGAGCGTCCGACCATCAGGCATCACCCTGGGCCAGGACACCGAGAACCGGTACGACGGCAGGCCCAGCTCGGCCATCAACGCCACGTCCTCGGCATAACGATGGAAATGATCACACGCCACCTCACCGGTATCACCGCCCAGGACCTTGCCTTCCTGGGCGGCGAAGGTGTCCCAGATCGACGGGCCGCGGCCATCTTCCTTAGCCCCGCCTTCGATCTGGTAAGAGGCCGTCGCCGCCCCCCATATGAAACCCTGCGGGAAACCGAGTACCTGTTCGTTGGTCATAACCACCTCATCCGTTAACCGACACGCGTGCGATTCCGTTGACGATCTGCCTCGCCAACACGATGAAAACGATGATCACATCCAGGAAATACCCACTGGCCAACCGCGATAACGCCACATAAGCCCGATCACTATTGATCAAATGCCAGTCATGCAACGACACCCACGCGGTACACAGCGAGAACACCACCGACGACACAAAAAGGGGAGCGATGAACAACAACGGCGTCACCCGCCCATCGATCGGTGCCAGCGCCCGCCCCCGACACGCCCCGTCAGCCCGCCCACGACCAACGCGGGCCGGCTGGCGGAAAGGCGCCATCAGCACCCGAAGCGGCACGTACTGCTCCTTCACCGCAACGACATCAGCGGCCGCATGCCAACCCGCTTGATCACGGTCTCGCCGTCCGCGCCGACGCTTCCCACGCACCCCGTAATGGCGACCGACAAGACCGTGGCCACCGCGGGAGCGGCTCACAACGAACGGCTTCCTGTCATTGCATTGCCTCGTCTTCGAATTGCGGCCACCGTTGCACGAAGCGCCCGTTGATGTACAGGCAATTCGGCGGGCGCTTCCGCCGTAGGCACTCAAACTTGCCTTTTCGGGCACCGCGCAGGTAACCCGATCGGGTGGTCGGCGATCTCCGCAGGTCCCGACCTTGACACCACCGCGATTTCCTAAGTGGACCGCCCGCGGCTCGCGTTGGCGGCGGCTGGCGGCGGATGTCCGGTCACCGGCGGTAGCGGGATCAGCGGCCGTGGCCAGCGGAACAGAAAGTGCGCGCGAGCCGCGCTCGACTCCAGACCGCCCGACTCGATCCGGCGCCATTCACACCCTCCCGTGGGGGCGGGCCGTGGATCGGTCCTGGGCGTTCGCGGCAGCGACGAATCGCTCGGTCATCTCTAGCCCCGGCATTCCGTCGAGCCGCCGAGCCCGGCGTAAGAGCGACCACCGATTCGGCCGGCTTTTTGTAGCCGAGCCAACTGAGTCGGGGCGTGCGTGCCGGGTCACCACCGGAAATGGTTTTCATGATTTCCTGGTTCTGCTTCGACGAATTCCCGGACATTCCCAGGGCCTCGGCGTCGCCAACGATGTCCGGATCGAGCGGACAGATTGGCCGATATGCGGTTCTCGTCAACACCTGCCCAAGACCTGGAGCGGCGCATCACCATTTACCGTGACCCTCACTTTGCGGACGTGCACAAGGGCACCACACGTCGTCGCTGATCCGATGGGTACGCGACGTTGCCACCCGCATTGTGGTCGTGGTCAGCGACTTCTAGGTACATCCCGCGCCGGTAGCAGGTCAACGCGCGTTGCTTGATTTTTATCGCCTTGCCCCCGGCATAAACAAGTCCAGCGTACAGGTTTGCCTGGTCGAACACGCAGGAGTGTGCGAAAGACCCGAAACGCCACCCGCACGGCTACGGCCGGACGCCTCGCTCCGGGACACCATCGAGCAAGGCGAGGTGACGCAACCGGCTTCGCAAACCCCGCCGCATGGCCCAGCAACGCCAGCCGCGGTATTCCTTCGTCGTCTCCAGGTCAGGTCCACTTGCCGGGCTGCCACTGCACGCACGTAGGCCGCACCCCGGTCCGGCAGTACTCGGCAATGGCCTCGCGCACCTGGTCGAGCGGCAGCGCGGCGGATGCCGGGAAGTCGGCCCCGTCGGTGTCCAACGGCAGGACGGGCGCCTGCTCGTCGCCGTCGGGGTTGAACGAATCGACTACACGGCCGTCCGGTGTGCCGTGGTCCCAGTAGTTGATTGCGCCCCAACCGGTGGCGGGCGACGTGGAGACCCGCAGCCGACCGGTCGGGTACGCCGGACCACCCGCCTCCCGGAACGAAAGGCATGGGCGGTCCCACGCATATACCGTGCAGACCCGCCCCGGTGGCTCCTCGACGATCATCCGCACGAGGCCAGCGACGTCGGCTGCGCTGCGTGCGTAGTAGAAATCGGCGTTGAACACGACCGTGATCACGGTCGTGGTATCCGTAGCGGTCATGGTCTCGCTGCACCTTTCAAGATGTGCGGCTGCGCCGCGCCCGGTTCCCACACTGCCAGTACCGACCCTTGCGGCAGGATCTCGGGCACTGCGTCGCGGCACCCGTCGCACATCAGTTTGTTGATGATCACGACGCCGTAAGTCTGTCCGGCCCGTCGCATCATCTGGGCGTATTTAACCTCAACGTGCAACGTCACCGTAGGCGCTCCGCGATCGTCGGTCGGAAACGTCTCGGAATTGTGCAAGGCGAGCCGCGCTGGTTCAGACAGGGACAGGTCATATCCGCTGGTGATGCGATGTTCGGTTCCGTCGCAGTCATAGCCGAATCCGGTGGTCTGGTGTCCGTCCATCCATTTGGGTAACCGCTTTCGCACCTGGTTGGCCCAGTCGCGATCGTGGGCGGCGTCGGTGGGTATCCGGCCCGCGGTTGAGGGGTGCGCCGCGCTGGGCGGGGTGGAGTCGACGGCCGACTGCACTTCCAGACCTCGGCGGTAGGTCGTGATCAGCTCGATCACACGGCTTCCCGACTGGTAGGCGTGGATCAACTCGTCGCTAGTCGGCTCCACTATGGCGAGGACTTCCAACGCTTCCGGGGAGGCGGTGCCTTCCAGTGCAAACCCCAGGACTTCACCGGCTTCGTCGCAGGCGTCCTGTGCGGTGGTCAGAAGGCCGAGGGCGGCAGTGATTCGATCAACCACCTGTGCCAATGTCTGATCGAGATCACCGACCGCCGACACGCCACCCCCTCTTAAAGTTCGCCGCGCCGGATAGCGTGGCAGGTCCCCCGGCGCGGTGGGGCCGGTTGCAGCGAATTCCGCTCGGCCCCACGACGTTCATCGAGTCGAGCCGTGTCACGCCCCGGCGCAATGGGGCTTCGACTCCGACTGACCAACGCAGGGTCCCGGCCGAGTCGTAGACGGGCTGCTCACCCTCGCCGCCTGCCGGTTCCGGCTTTGGCTCTGGCTCGGTTTCAGGGTTGTTGGACATGTGCACCTCCTTTCCATTGCTGTGCTGGTCGGTTGACGTGCTGGTCGGCGTGCAAGGGGCGCACGCCGACCAGCACCCGACGCGGTGGGCCGGTTGCGGCGAATGCCGCTCGTCGACCCCATGCCGCGCCGGAGATCAAGGGATGACCGGACCTTTCCTGATCCGGTCCGGTCATCCCGTGCCCGCGCGCCGCTGGGGACGGCAGCACGGGCACATATTGGTGAGAGCACGCGCCAGGGAGAGTGAGGGAGTCGGCAGCAGCGCTCCCACCAGGTCTATTTCTCATCGGGCAGCAACCCGGCCAGAATTTTCCGCAGCATCCCCAATTCCGGGCCAGCGCGTCACGGTCCCGGGCCGGGGTCCTACGTGGACACTGGTCGAGGGTTCATGCCCCGTCGGAAGGCCAAATTGGGGTGCCGGAGGTAAAGGGAATACGGGCTGATTCTCGTCAGCCGCGTTCGGCTCCCTGCGGCTCATCCTCAGGGGCTATCTGTCATATTCGTCTCCTTTCGAATCGTGTGGGGTATTAGGGGGCGGCCGGGCCGTCTGCCCCAGCCCGGCCGCACCGTGCCCTGCGCGCTGCGCTCGTCTCGCGCGCTGCAAGGGCGTAGATGGTGCAGGCCCTACGCCGGACGGACGGGGGAAGCATCCGGCGTAGGGCCTGCACCGGGCCTATTTGCCGTTCGTCATAATGATCACGGTCGGCCCTTCCGCCATCCACGCAGGGCCGTGCGCTTGATATTCGTGCTGCCCCACGACATCAGGGTCTTCGTCAGTAAAAAGACACTTATCCGCGTCGCACTTCCACAATACGGGTTCGTCGGAGTTAAACGTTTCTGTAGGCAACTGGGGCCTCCATTCATCGTCACACGGGTACGTGCGGTAGAGTCTTTGGCGGTCCCCGGTAGGTAGCTGCTACCGGGGACCTTTCGACTCTCGGGATTGCTTCATGCTTATCGTCGTGGCGAGACAGCCACGGCAGATCATCCTGCCGTCTTGGTAGTTAGGCAAGTTCTCGGTAATCCGCCTATGGACTTCGCCCTTAATCCTATGGCCACAGTAGGCTAGGGGCCGAGGCCCCGCCTTCTCGATCTGATGCCACCTCGCCTCGTTCTCACCAGCCATCCAGTTAGCAAATTCAGGGACCGGCATCACCGGTCTCTCTTTGTAGCCCAGAGGATAGACAAAAGGGGTAGTCCTATAATCAGCACCTGAGCCCACGTCTGTGAGTACATCAGCGTAAGTTCTCCTTTCCGCAGTCCTCCTTTCCTCGAACGGTGCCGATGCAACCGGCAAGAGGATTATCAGGGCTATCGCAAGGCACAGAAGTAATCGCCTAAACCCAGTCAACAAAGGTCCTCCTTTCGGAGGAGTTCCACTAGCTCAGTGAGAGTGTCAGCGAGCTGATCCAAGTCGGATTTAGATACGTCACGACGAGGCAGCTTAAACGCCATCTGATCTAGATTCCAAGAGACTTTACGCAGGACTACATCTAGCGTCGGTGCCGGGCTAGAGAAGCTGTCGACGAGCTCCGGCTCGGATGGCTCGGTCACAGGTACACCCGCACTCGCCTGCGGATCATGTCTCGCCGAGCTCGGTTCCTGCGCCTACGTTCTAGGCAGGCTTTGAACGGATTTCTCAATGGGTCACCCTCCATCCGTTGGAAGGACGGCCCCCGCCGACCGGTCGGGGATCGGATAACGATCGACGGGGGCTGTCCAAGGAGTAGTCTCCCGATCACATACGGCGACTGGAAGCGTGTGGGGGTCTACATGGCGTCTACAAACGATCTAGACATAGGTCTGCTGCTCCGGGAGGTGCGGAGGTCTGTCGGCCTGAGCCTCGACGCGATGTCGAGAGAGACTCACTACAGCAAGTCAACGCTTGGGCACGTTGAGACTGGACGGCGGAGGGCTACGCCGGAGATCATCGAGGCATACGAACGAGTGATCGGGTCGGTTGAGATCGAGGTAGGAGACACCGTGTTTTGGCGACGAGACATAACGCACCCTGCACTAGCCAAGGTTCGCGGCGCGGCGAAGCTCGCCCAGCTGACGAAGGGGATAGCGGAGGGCAACCCCGGCGTTCTAGCGGAGGCACCCACGGCCCACGCCACGGACCTCGCGATCATCCACCGGGTGACTCCGGACGGAATCGGGGAAATCCGGCGGTGGATGGTCGAGGGGAAAACCTCGACCCTCCGCACCAACGCGCTAGCCGTTATCGCCAAGACTCCGGGTGTAGAAAACGCCCAGCTTGTGGCCGATGTTCTTGAGAACGATCCAGCTGTCAGAAGGCTCTGCATTACGTCGGAGATCTCGCGCATTCTCCAGCTGGATTGGGAGACGTGCAAGGTGATCGCGCGGGACATCCCCAGCTGCCCGAACCCGAAGCGGTTCGCACGCAAGCTAGTCAAGGAAGTGACGGACCCGAACGACACCGAGAGCCGTTGGTGCGGGGCCTACATGCTCAAGAAGCTCGCGCCAGTCCTCGGCAGATGACGGTGAGCTGGTCGGCGTGCAAGGGGCGCACGCCGACCAGCGCCCGACGCGTGGGCCGGTTGCGGCGAATGCCGCTTGTCGACCCCGTGCCGCGCGCCGCGCAGCTGGATTGTGCAGGACAATGCGCGCATGAACGCGGATGCGGGAGCAGGAGCCCGGATTGCCAGGCTCCGCAAGCTGGCCGGGTGGACGCAGCCGCAGTTGGCGGCGCGCATCTTCGTGTCGACCAGCTTGGTCAAGAAAGTTGAGCAGGGAAGGACACCGCCGAGCCCTGCATTCGTCACCTCGTGCGCGGCGGCGCTCGGCGTCGAGGTCCGCGAGCTCTATGGCGTGCGAGTTGCCGACAACATCTCCGAGTTCCACAGCGAAAGCGCAGGAATCTCCGAGCTACGTGAAGCACTTCAGTGCTTCGATGATCCGCAACCCGCGGAGCCCGCCCTGCGCCCCGACCACATCCGGGCTCACCTCAACCGAGCTGAGTCCTTCCGGAGGGGCCAGAAATACGCGGATCTGGCGCTAATTCTCCCCCAGGTGCTGCACCACCTCTTCGTGCAAGTCGCGGAGACGTCCCCGACGACCTGGCAAGGCGAACAGAACCGCGGCATGCTGCACGACGCCTACCGACTCGCCGCGACCGTAGGAGGCCGGTTCGGACATCCTGACATCGCCGCAACCGCCTCCGAGCGACACGTGACGCTCGCCCCCGCGACCGGCGATCCGCTACGCAGCGCAGTATCCGACTGGCACAGGTCAACGCACTTCCTGCAGAACGGCCATTACGCAGGCGGGCTACGGCTTCTCAACCGCGCTCTGCAACACGTCGAGGACCAACCCGGGAGCCATGCCGCTCATGGCGTGGCCGCGCAACTGCAACTCCGAGCGGCGGTCTTGGCCGCGCGCAACGACGACGCCGAACGCGCCGACGACCACATCCGGGAAGCACGCACGCGGGTTTCACTCGGCGCCTCGCCATCCCCCTACTACAACACCGACGCCAGCGAGCTCAACGTCTTGATCCACTGGTGCGCGGTGCCCGTCGAGCGCTACGACGGAACCGAAGCCGTCGCCCGTGCCAGCCGCATCACCGTCGCGGACCCGACACGGCCGGAGCGCGTCGGGCACCACCACATCGACCAAGCACGCGCCTGGATGCTGCACGGCGACAGAGAACGAGCACTGGCAGAACTCAACCTGGCACGAAGGTTCTCGCCCCATCACACCCGCACTCACCCCTCCGTACGCGAGACCGTCCGCGCACTCGCGACCGCCGACCGCCGCGCCACCACTTCCCTGGCAGGATTTGCACGCTGGGCCGGGATCCAAATGTGAGTAGCCAAACTCGACGCTTCTTACACCACCACGCTGCCGAGCCGCAACGACACTTCAGACCTCCCACGACGGATGCCCCTGCATGATCGGGTGATCATGCAGGGGCATCCCGCCTTGATCAATTCGCCAACAGCGTCCCGGCGCAGGGTGTGGGGCGCTTCATCACTCAATCGGAAGACGCGGCACCAAGATCATCTGCGGAGACTGCTTGCCGGAGGTGATCACATGGCGGGCGTTCAGGATGTGCGGCGGGGCAGCCGACCGCGACGGAGACTTGTGCGAAGGTTGCCAGTCGGCGGTGGACCCAGGCGACTAGATACCGGCCCGGCGGCGCAGATGGGCGTTTAGCGTAGCTACTGCATCCCACGCGCGGCGGAGAAGCCAGTTGCGCCATGCTTCGCCCTGCCCAATGGTGTCCCGCTCGATCGAGGCGTCCGGCCAGAATCCGTGCGGGTAGTTCAGGTACCCGCGCCACTCTTGTTTGAGGATGTCGCGGCGCCGGATGGTGTCCTTGACGTCCTCATCGGACAGATCGAGCAGATGCTCGGGCGGGTCTTCGGGCAAGGTGTCCCACATGCCGAACTCAGCAGGGGATGGCATTGGCCGCAGCATCGTTATCCTTCCCGTCGTAGTGCTGGACCACAGTACGACGAGAGCGCCCCGCACCCGGGACCACTTCCACTTCAGGGTTGAAGTGGTGCCGGGGGCGCTTCTGTTGCCGGCGATTTCAACGGAAATCAGCGCGCCCGATCTCCATTGAAATCGGCGCGATCACGTGCCGACGATCTCATCCGGTCCTGGGATGTCTTCCGGCAGCTGGTCCGTGTGCGTCACGAGAACGGGCCGTGCTGGGCCGAAGGTCGGGGATGACCGGGCCGCGTCGAGAGGTTTCCGCGGCCCGGCCATCCCGGTGCCCCGCGCGCCGCTGGGGATCGGCAGTACAGGGCACTGTCGGTGAGAGCACTTGCCGAGGGGGGAGGAGTGTCGGCAGCGAAGCTTTCACCGGGTCTACTCCTCGGCGGTCGGCAATCCGGCTAGTACCCCGACTGCTAGCGCGTCGGCTTCTGCCTTATGTCGCAGGAGATCCCGTCCAATGTCACTGCCCACTTCGAGGTGCGCCAGCAGGGAATGTCCTGCCACACTGTTCGCAGTGGGCTCGTCGCGCATCACGAGTTTGCTCGTACGCCGGTGCAGTTGTTCGGCGTGCTCCAAAGGCTCCCTCAAGGTCAACGCCACCGACCCGATCTGCTCCCCCGGTGTCTTGCCCCTGGGCTTGCTCATCGATTCACGTCTATCCGGTCAAGTCTGGCCAGAATTCGCCGCAGCATCCCCCGATGCCGTGCGAACGCGTCACGGTTGTTGACTGGTCGGCCGGTGTCGACGAGCGGCAGGATTCGGGTTTCCTCGTCGGCAAGGGCATCGGCGAGATCGCCGCGCAGCTGCACGATGCGGGGCTCCCGCAGCCGATGTCGGCCGCCGGTGGTCTCGGCCTCCACCCGCGCGATCAGGTAGGAGACCGTCAACGCGCCTTCACCACCTCCGGCGTGCCGGGCCGGGGCGTAGTAGAACGTCGCCCACATTGCGAGCGCGCTGACAACCAGCAGGCCAGTGGAGACGAACGCGGTCGTCACTGCTCGACCTGCTTCGGGCCAACCGCGCGCGGCGGCACGTAGCCCGTACATCGATCTCTTAGTAGCGCAGCCAGTTCGGACAACAGCCGTGACATGTCGAGGTAATCGCCATTAGTCGTCCGTCCACTACGGACGGATTCGGCGAGGTCTTCGAGCTTGACGGCTGTTTTGACCGACAGCGCGGCGAGAACGGCCGACCGCCCGGCATCGGCAGCGCTCATCAAGCACCCCCCACGGGTGGCGTCGGGGTCTTAGCGAGGTCGCGGGCCTTGACGTCGCAGGCGGCGCACATTTCCCAAAACCACGCCGGTTCGGAGTTGTCGGCGGCCAACTGGTGACCGCACAGGGTGGCCACCACGAAACCGGTCGGGTAGCCCTTGAAAGGTTTGGGGTCGGTGCTGGCGTGCCGCTTGCCTTCGGCAGGCACCCAATGGAACGGATGTGGCCTGAACATTAGGACACCATCCGGTGTGAGGGGCTGGACTTAGAACCGGCGAAGTAACGCATACAGCCTCCGGTCTCTCGGTCTCGAAACTTTCGAGACCAATATTGATGGTCTCGACACCAGTTGATCAATCACCTAAACGACTGATCCACGGCGGCTGCGGTGTGCATTAGGGTTCGGTGCATGAGCGAGACCACGCCAGCGCCACTTGCCTACGTTCTCGGTGCGGAGCTACGCGACGCACGAGAGAAAACTGGTCGTTCGCTGCGGCAGCTAGCGACCAATTTGGACGTCTCGCACTCGGTTCTCGTGCGCTGGGAACGCGGCGAACGAGTACCTTCAACCGAATCCGTCGCCACGGTGTGCGCCGTGCTCAGGCTAAGCACGGCTGCCCGCGAGCGGTTGATGCGGCTGGCGCGTGACGCGGTCTCGGAACCACCGAACACCGTGTCGGTCGGCCCAGGCGGTGAGGCGGACCAGCTTGCCGCACTGCTGAAGTTCGAACGCATCGCAACATCCATCACTGACGTTTCGCCAATCGTCGTACCAGGGCTGTTGCAGACCTCCGACTACGCGCGGGCGATCATGAGTGCCGGGATTCCTTGCGATGAGACGGATAAACGGGTGATGATGCGGCTTGGTCGCCGCGACCTGATTACCCGTCGGCGATCGCCAGTGCGGTTCGCGGCGTTCTTGTTGGAGGCCGCGTTGCACCAGTCGATCGGTGGCCCCGTGGTGATGACGGACCAACTACATTTCCTGCTGGAGATGACCGACCGCGACAACGTCGAGATTCGAGTCATCCCGCAGTCCGCAGGATGGACACCGGCGCACGCAGGTCCGTTCGTGCTGCTGGAGTTCCTGAAAGCCGCGCCCGTGGTGCATCTGGAGCACCACAGGTCAAGCGCGTTTCTTCGTGATGAGGGCGATGTGCGGGCGTTCGTCTCCGCGCGAGAAGATATCGATCGGGTGGCGATGAGCCCGGACGAGTCGCGCGAGCTCATCGCCGGTGCCATCAACGGTGAGGAGACGACGACATGACGTTATCGAAGCACCCTGCCAACTGGCGGAAGTCCAGCCGATCCAACCAGGAAACCAACTGCGTAGAGGTTGGCCGGATCGACAACGGCGCCGCTGTCCGCGACACGAAGGACAGGGCCGCCGGGTACTTCACTACAACCGCCGCGCAGTGGTCGGCGTTCATCGACGCCGTGAAGTCCGGCCGGTTCTGACCGTGCACAGCGAAGCGCCCCCGGCATCCCAACCACGTGCCGGGGGCGCTTCTGTTGCCGGCGATTTCAATGAGGTGATCTCAGTGGATTTTGCCGTGTTCGTGGCGGGTGAGGGTGAGCGCGGCTTGGACGATGGTGGTGATCTTGCGGGGGCTGGCGGTGATGTGTTGGAGGGTGCGCCAGCGTTGGGTGAGCAGGGCGAAGCCGCGTTCGCAGAGTGCGCGTAGGCCTCTGAGCAGGGCGTTGTAGGTTTTGTTGTCGATATCCAGTGGGCAGCCCTTGGGGGCGCTTTTGCTGTGTTTGATCGGGGTGAACACCCCGATGCCGGAGCCCTGGAATCCGCCGTCGCCCAGGGTCGGTAGGTCGAGTTCGGAATAGGCCCAGTACAGGGCGCCCAGGACGTGCTCTTGGGCGCTGGTGCTGTCGTGGACGCTGCCGGGTTCCACCGGTGAGGTCCACAGTGGGAATCCGGTGGGGTCGGTGATCATCAGGACGTTGCCGCCCTGGGTGTGGTGTTTGCCGGAAAACCACCGGTCGATGAGGGTGCCGTTTTTGTTCTCGGTGGTTTCGCCGAGGCGGTCGGTGCTGAACAGTTTGCCGTCCACCATGACGTAGGCCGCCCCCTGTGCGGCGGCGTCTTCGAGTGCTTCGTGCAGATCAGGGGCCTGATCGGCGAGGACGTCGATGACCTCGTCGATATAGCGGTACCCGGTGGCGCGGCCGATGTTGTTGTCCCTGGCCAGTTTCGGGATCGGGGTGCGGTCGAGGAACCACCGCAGCCCCAGAACCGCTTGTTTGAACGGGGTCAACGCCCGTCGCCCGCGCGGGGTGAGGCGCCGGCGGCGTTCGGCGGCCAGCAGCCGCGACAGGTAGTGGGTGAGTTCGTCGTCGACATCGAGCGTGGCAGTATAGGTAATCACGTGGGGTCCTTGGTAACGAAGACGATCTTGTAGCGAGACCTTCTTCTACCAGGACCCCACGTCCTGTCTCCACAACCCCCTGCTCACAAGCCTCCCGCACCCCGCCCCCATTTCTCTGAGATCACCTCAATGGAAATCAGCGCGCCGATCTCCATTGAAATCGGCGCGATCACGTGCCGACGATCTCATCCGGTCCTGGGATGTCTTCCGGCAGCAGCACGCACAAATCCTCCAGCGTCGGCGAAGCCGTGAGCCGTAGGCGTTTGGCGTGGCGGGTCACCGCCGCGTCCATGACCTGACGGGCGTACCGGCCGTTGCCGAACGACACCCCGCGCGGCACGGCCACGAAGTGCGCGCGCAGCGCCGCGACCGTCGGGCCGGTGCATTCGTAACCGGCCGACGCGGCGTGCTGGGTGACGATGGTGACCAGCTCGTCGTTGCTGTAGTTGGCGAACCGGACCCGGTGGGAGAACCGCGACGACAACCCGGGGTTGGCCGCCAGGAAGTCCTCCATCTGCTCCTCGTACCCGGCCGCCACCACCACGACCTCGTCGCGGTGGTCCTCCATCAACTTCACCAGCGTGTCGATGGCTTCCCGACCGAAATCGGTCCCGGACCCCCGCTGCGACGACAGCGTGTACGCCTCGTCGATGAACAGTAGGCCGCCGCGGGCGCGGTCGAACGCCTCGGTCGTGCGCTGCGCGGTGTGGCCGACGTACTCCCCGACCAGGTTGGCGCGGCCGACCTCGATCACCTGCCCGCGGGCGAGCACCCCGAGCGCGGTGAGGATCTCGCCGTAGAGCCTGGCCACGGTCGTTTTACCGGTACCGGGCGGGCCACCGAAGATCAGGTGTCGGCTCAGCGACGGCACCGGGAGCCCGGCGGCCTGCCGCTGCCGAGCCGAGGCCAGCAGGTCCACCATGTTGCTGACCTCGTGCTTCACCTCGGCCAGCCCCACCATCTGCTGCAGCTTGTTCAGCAGCGACTCCACCTTGTCGGTGTCCACGTTCGCCGCGCCCGCACCGATCCCGCTGCCGGGCAGCGCGCCGATGTCCTCGGGCAGCAGGCGAGTCATCTCGACCGCATTGGCCTCCGGGGAATCGGCGAGCCGGTACGCCTGGCGTCCGATCATTTCCTCGAACACCTTCCGCGCGGTACGACCGTTGCCGAAGGACTCGTCGCGCGGCAGCTTCTCGAAGTAGCTCAGGACCGCTTCGCGGGTCTCGAACTCCAGCCGGTAGTCGTTGGACCGGCACAGTCCCTCGATGATCGTGACCAGGTCGGACGACGAGTAATCGGCGAATTCGATCGTGCGGGAGAACCGGGAGCCGAGACCGGGGTTGGAGGCCAGGAACTTGCGCATCTCCAGGGTGTACCCGGCCACGATCACCACGACGTCCTCGCGGTGGTCCTCCATCAGCTTCACCAGGGTGTCGATCGCCTCGCGACCGAAGTCCGCGCCGCCGCCGCTGGTGGCCGACAGCGTGTATGCCTCGTCGATGAACAGCACGCCGCCCAGTGCGCGCTCGAAGCACTCGGTGGTCTTCATGGCCGTCCCACCGACGATGCTGGCGACCAGATCGGCCCGGCCCACCTCGACGAGTTGCCCGCTGCGCAGCACTCCCAGTTCCGCGAGGATCTTGCCGTAAAGCCGCGCCACGGTCGTCTTACCGGTACCGGGCGAGCCGGTGAAGACGAGGTGCCTGCTCATCGGGGGCATCGGAAGGCCAGCCGCCGCGCGCCGTTCGGCCATCTGCTCCAACCGGGTCAGGATCTCCACTTCCCGCTTGACATCGGCCAAGCCCACGAGCGAATTGAGCTCGTCGAGCAGCTCGCCCAGCGGTCCTTCGCGCTTCGGTGAAGTGGTCTGCTTGGGGGCCTCGTCCTCGGAGTCTTTGGCGAACCGGCGGGTGTTACCGGTGCTCCCGGTCCGCTTCAGTTGCTGGGACACCTGCGGGTTGCTGCCGGAGTTGTCGCTTTCCGGGTCCTTGTTGCGCTTGCTCTCGATTCCGCTGAGCTGCAGGTTGTCCCGCCGCACCGTGATGCGCATCCCGGCGCCGCCGTTGGCTTCGAGCAGGCAGTCCCGGATCGTGAGCGGCGCGGTGGAAGCGACCACGAGGCCGTCACCACCGTTGTTGGATGCCTCGCACTGCGACATGGTTCCCGTGGTACCGGCGGCCCATTCGATGCCGGAGCCTTCCGAAGTGCTGGCCCGGATCTGGGTCAGCTCCACCGACGACCCGCCGGAGACGAGCATGCCTTGCTGGCCGGCGCCGGACAGGTCGCATCCGTGCAGCGCCGCCTCGCTGTCCGCGACGAGCACGTTGATTTCGCCGCTGTCGGACACCGTGACGCCGTTCAGATCGAGATAGCCGCCATCGACGGCCCGCACACCCGCGGCCTCCGAGCCCGTGACGGACAGGTCCTCGACGCTCAGGCGACCCTGCTCGGTCACCAGGACACCGTCCGAGGCAGCCGCGTTGATCAGCGCGCCCGCCAGCTTGGGCGAGCCGCCCGCGCGGACCTCCAGGCCGTAGCCGCCGGCGCGCTGCACCTGAACGTCCGAAAAGGACGGAGTGGCCGAGTCGCGGACCAGGATCCCCGTTCCCGCGCTGTCTTCGATCCGAAGACCGTTGAACACCGTGCTGGACTCGGAGATCCACACGCCGACGTCGCCGGCACCGCTGATCTCGCAGTCGGTGACGGTCCCGGCCGCCCCTTCCAGCACGTGGATGCCGTATCCGGCCGGACGGCGGACCCGGATTCGACGCATCTCCGCCGCGGCCTGCTGCATCAGCACGATGCCCTGCGCGGCGGAGTCATCGATCTGGCAGTCTTCCAGCACCGGCGCCGCGGTGGCCGCCACGAGCACACCCGCGCCGTTGCCTTCCGAAATGGTCGTGCCGGACACGTGCAAGGTGCTGCCGCTCTCGATGACCAACGCGGGGTTTCCGGCACGCGCGATGCGGCAGTTGCGCACCGTCCCCCGCGACCGCTGGGCAGCCAGCACCGCACTGCCCGAGACGTCGGTGATCGTGCAGCCCACGAATTGCGGGTCGGCGCCGGTGCGGACCACCACGGCCGAGTTCTTCATCTCGCGCAGCGTGCACTGGTCGAAATTGCCGCCGCCGCGGTCCACGACGATTATCCCGGCACCCGCGGGGTTGATGAAGGTGCAGGCATGCGCCAGCAGCTCGGCCTGGCCGCGCACGAACAACGCGGCGGCCGACTGAGCCTCTACAGTGCACTCGTCCAACCGAAGACGACCGATGGGCACGTCGATCGCCGACGTTTCCGACCCCTCGTGCACCACGACGATGCCGGACAGTGCGGCCGATTCAGTGGTCATGCGGATCGTCGGGTCGCCGCCGGATTCGATGCGCACGGCCCCCGGTGGCCCGGCCGCCGACAACGTCACGTCGCGGTGCAGTACCACCGATTCCCGGTATGTGCCGGGCTGAATGGAAATGACGTCGCCGGCACTGGCCGCCGCCACTGCATCGCCGATGGTGCGGTAGCAATCGGCCTCGGTAGCGGAAACGGTCAGCATCGACCTGGAATTGCCTGTAGTGATCAGCTTGCCTGCCACATCGGCTCCTGCGGTGCGGGCGCGAACAATTCGGCGAGGACCTGGTGGAAAGCGATCCGGCTCAGCGGGGGCGTTGGTCCGGTCGCGGCCAACGCGTGTTCGACCAGGTCGGGTTCCGGGGAAAGGTGATATCGATCGAGGTAGTAGGTTATCGAGTCGGTCCAGATCCACGTGCCGTCGGAACGGAAGTTGACCGGCACGGTGCCAACCTGATCGGATCGCACCACGTCGTCCATCATTCCGTCGTTGCTGAGCACGACCTCTCCGGACCGCAGAAATGCCAGGACTCTTTCGGAATCAGCACCGCGCAGTCGCGGATGATCCGGCTCGAAATACGGGCCCTGCGCCGGATCCGCACCGTCGAAGACGCGAGCCAGGTGGATGCGTGGCGGCGGCTCGGCCGTCCACACGAGCTCGGCCGTCTCCAGCGCGGCTTCGTGGTAGGGCGCCAACTCCGTGCCTTCGGCGAACATCTCGATGCGGGGCTCGGTACCCGCCTCGGCCAGACTGTGCTGCACCTCGGCGACCAGCTCGACCACGTCCGCGGTCTGCTCGGTCTCCCCGAGATAGACCCGCACATCCCGGGCCGCGGAGCTGCGAATGACCCGCCACAGACCACGGAGCCCGCCGACCCGGCTTGCCGCTTCGACCACGGTCGCGTCCTGGTGGTCCATCGCTTCCTGGTCGAGCGCGGTGAACTCGAAAGCCGACGGCGGCAGTTCGGCGAGGCGTGGCGCCTTGTCCAGCCCGCTGATGTTCTCGCCCTGCTCGACGGCCACCGCTTCGATCAGGTCCGCTTCGTCCTGGGTCAACGCGAGCCGCCCGGTCCCGACGGCGGCGGCGAGAAAACCGGCCACCTGGTCCTGCTCACCGTCGGCCAGACAGGTACGCACGGCCGCCAAGCCGTCGTCCGGTACCCGACCGGCGAGGTGCAGCAAGAGCTGGTGGAGGTCGTCGCGCTCCACGACCGACGTTTCAGGACTCAAGACGTGCCCCCGGTGCTCACCGCTACGGGACTCGCGGGCATACCGGGCAGCGCGGCGAACCTCTCCTCATCGTCGGCGGCCGATTCGTCGGTTCGCAGGTCTTCGCGTGCGGCGGCGGCATCCTCCAGCTTCTTCCGGATGCGCGCGGCCCGACGCTCGGCGTTGTCGCCGGTTCCGTTCCAGCCGGGTGGCACCTCGGTCAGCAGCACCCGGCTGCGGGTGGAGCCGCGGTCGACGGCCACCACCTCGAAGGTCGTGCTCGGCGCGAACGCGACGTCGGCCTGGCGCTCCCCTTCGACCAGTCCCGCCAGCCGACGGGCCGTGATCGACCAGATGAGCACCTCGACCGCGCCCGGGACGACCGTTTCCGCATCGGCTTTTGCCACGACCGGGGCCGGTTCGAGCAGCTTGGCACCCACCACGTAGTCGTCCACCTCGGCGGGGTCGGACGGACCGCCGCGGACGACGACGCCCTGCAACGATGGCAACCACCGCAGACCGCTGGCGATGCAGGACAGGTAGGCCCGGTCCGCCAGGTCATTGCCGGTGCGGAACGCTTCCACCACGTCGACCTGCCCGGACGAGGCGAACACCTGGACGGCCGCCAACTCCGTCATCAGCACGTCGCCCTTCGGCGCCGCCGATCGCATGCCGGGACGCTCGGCCAGCATCCGGGACACCATCTGCGTCGCCGCGTCGTACCGCCAGCCGAGCGAGGAGCGGAAACTCCTGCGGTCCTCGTCCGTGCTGGAGTGGTCGGCCAGCAGCAGCGGAGTGGCCTTCGGCTCGGGTTCCTGCTGCTCGTGCTCCGCCTCCGGTGGGGCCGATGGCTCCGGCTCGGCCGCCACCGGATCCGTCTGGTCGGCCGCCGGGCCGCTACCGATGGCGTCGCTTTCGGCATCCTCGGGTCGCATCGGTTGCTGCGGCGTGGACGGCACGGCCCATGCCTCGGTCGCGGTCGACACCGGCGGAATCGGCGATTCGGCGGCACCCGGCGTCGTTTGCATCATGGGCACGATCGGCAGGACCAAGGTTGGCCCGTCATCGAAATCATGGACGGGGGCCGGCTTGGGCTCGGGCGCTCCAGCAGGAGCCGGCTTGGCGTCGGCCGCTCCGGCAGGACCGGGCTTGGGCTCGGGCGCTCCGGCAGGACCGGGCTTGGGCTCGGGCGCTCCGGCGGGACCCGGCTTGTGCTCGGGCATTCCCGCAGGAGCCGGCATGGGCTCGTGACCCATTCCGGCAGGACCCGGCTTGGCCTCGGGCATTCCCGCAGGACCCGGCTTGGGCTCATGACCCGCGTCCGGCCGCGGCAAGCGTTCCGGCGGCTCCGGCGGACCGGCCGGAGCTGACGATTCCCCTGCTGCGCTGGCCGAAACCGATGCTCTCGGCGCCTGATGCGAGTGCGGTCGCACGGCCGGTGCGCTCGGGACGGTCCGGTCCGAAAGCGCCAGGCTCGACACCAACGACGTGGTCGGAGGGAGTGACGTGGTCGGAGGGAGTTCGGTCGACGGCGCGGGCGGATTTTCGGTCGGCTGCTCGGATGGTGGTGGGGTCACGGGACCCGGCGTGCTTGGGCCGGGTTGACTTTTCCGCCTCCACGTCGTCCCGATCGGTCGCACCCGGCCGTCCTGGTCCACCGCGGTCGGTGCGACTGGCGTGGCACGACGCGTCCGGATCGGTCGAATCCGGCCGTCCTGGTCCACCGCGGTCGGTGCGACCGGCGCGGCACGACGCGCGGGCGGATGCGCCGCGGACGGGGTCACGGTGTTCGAGGAAACCGTTGGCCGGGTGGCCGTTACGTCCACCCGGCCGGCCGCCTCGGACGGCACCGGTTCGTTGGCCTGAGGACGCTCGGCCGGAACCCGCTCGACTTCACCCGGCCGCACGGGCGGAGCGCTGACGTTTCGCTCCGCGTTGCCGAGCGGCTGACCGGGCACCGATTCCGGCGCCTGCGGCCCGTTGGCCACACCGGCAAGGCCAACGGCGGCCTCGGCCGACGCGGATCGGCTCCATTCGGGCTCGCGCTCAACTGCGGGCGCGGGCGCGGCCTCTATCGCGTTGTCGGTCCCGAAGACCTGCTCCGGGCTGGACCGGTCGATTCGAGCGGGAGCCTCCTGCGGCGCGGGCCCGGCGGGGACGATGCCGGTCGGGGTCAGGACGGTGACGGGCGCCTGCAGGGCCGCGCCCACACCCGCGAGTGCCGCGGGATCAACCCAAGGACCGGCCACCAAACGCAGCCGAGCCCGGGCATCCGGCGACAGCGAGCGGCAGAGCTTGTCGATTGCGGCGAGGACCGATGCGGGCACCGCGTCGGAGGTCCGCGTGACCGCGGTGACCACGAGGCTGACGTGCTCCGGGTCGATGGGCAGCCGAGTGGCGACCGACTCCGGCGGGGTGGCGGCCGGGCGCACCTGCAATCCGCACGGAATCGTGTCGACCAGCCAGCCGTCGGTGAGCCAGTAACGACCCGGGCCAGCGCTGTGCAGACCGGGCGCCGGAGCCACTCCGCTGCACGGTGTCGGTGCACCGTGGGGAAGGTAGATGCTCTCGTGCAGGAACGGCCGCCAGGTCGGGTGGCCGGTCCGGTTGATCACGATCATGCTGCGCGCACCGGTCTCGGCGTAATGCGGCACGGCATGGCTCGCCCGCACCGGAACGCCAAGGCAGTCGGCGAGACGCTGCGCGAACGGCACCGGCCCGACAGGCTCGGGCCCGTACACGGTAAGCACGAAGTTGTGCCGGATCGGCTCCGGAAGAGACTGAGCGATTCTGGCGATCTCAGTCACGTCGGGCAGGCCCTCGCCAGGGGCGCCCGCCACGATGCGAAGCCGGTCCTCCGGTGGAATGCCGAAACCGCTGTCGAACAGCGGCGCCGGGCGAGCGTTCGCGGTCCGCACCCACAGGCCGGCCGGGATCGCGACCACGCTGGCCCGGCCCGCGACCTGCGCCGCGAAGTCCCCCGGCAAGTCCGATTCCCAGGGCGGTGCGGGGAACCGGGGCCCGTCGCGCTTGGTCTTGCGGCCGCGCCGGAAGCGCAGCCAGCCCGCGCCCGGGCCCACCGAGAAAAGCTCGCCGCCACTGAGGATGACCAGTTCACCGTCGGGGGCGATCACTTCGACACCCAACTGGTGTGCCAAGCGCGCCGCGAGCGGTGGCGTGCCGTCCGGGTTCGTTCGACCGGAGCCGCTGGCCACCAGCCGCACGTTGTCCGGCCGACGGCCAAGACCGCGCGACAGCACACCGCCGAGGTCGGTCAGCACACGGGAGTCAAGTCCGTGCAAGGCCGTATATCCCGCCTGGTCCACCACAACTGCCCTGCGGTGATCCTCGGCGGCAACCTTTTCCGCGAACGCGAGGCCAGGATTCCGGGCCCCGCCGGCGCGAACCAGCACCGACGCGCCCGCCCGCTCTACCACGATCGCAGTCATCCGCAACACACCTCCGCGCCAACACCGTCACTTGTTCCACGGCTGCCAAGCCCGGGGAGTTCACCCATTCGGCAAGGCCTGCCCCTTCGGGAAAGACGACCAGTCGGGTTCCGTGACCGCCCTCCGGTGCACCCTAATCGCAGCGGTGCACCCGCAAGTTCGGCACCACCGGAGCGAGGTCGCGGAGCTTTTCCGCCCGGGCGCTGCGGTAGCGAGACGGGCCGCGCGAAAGCGACCATCCGGTCCGGATTTCGAATGCGGATCTGCCGCTCCCACTAAGGCCCGAGCAAGTGCGGCAGGGGCGCCCTTTACCCGGGGCGACACCGACTCCGCCGAGAACCACACCGCGCACCGTCACACCTAGTGGTCGGGATTCGCAAAGATTTCGGTAATTCGCGGTAGCAGACGAAGATGTATCCGGGCCAGCGCAGTGATGTATCCGGGCCAGCGAGTGCAAGGCAGCCTTCGGCGCGAGTGTCGCCCATCACGTGTCCGGAGGTCTTTGCTGGTCCAGCAGCCGCCACCCACCCCGGAGACCCCCGGCCACTTCCAAGCGGACCTGCCTCAGTGATCCATTCATTGCGCACGAACCGATTTCGGCCGGCGATCCAATCACCGGCCACGAGGGTACGACGACAACACTTCCGCCGCATTCTGCGACTGCTCGGGCACGAGCGCCTCGATCACACCGCAATCGTCACGGTTTATTTGGAGACCGTTCATCTGAACGAGTTTTCCCGACCGGCGCCGACCTCGCGAACGATCTCGGCCAACCTGGTGCGGATACCAGCGATTCCGGGCGCTATTCCGCGGAATCTGAATCCTTCCCGCACCACCTCAGACCACGCATCTTGCCCTTTCGTACTTCGGCAACTCGCGTAAAAGGGCAGCAAAAGGCGTTCACCTGGCGCTCGTCGACTAGCTTGCGACGGGGACATCCGACCCAGGAGGTTGAAATGACCACGCTGCGGGTGGCATTGGCGCAGATCAACCCGGTTCTAGGGGATATACAGGGAAATTCGGCCGAAGTTCTTCGCTGGTCTCGGAAGGCGGCGGAGCTGGGCGCCGACCTGGTCGCATTCCCGGAACTCGCGCTGACCGGCTGCCCGGTGCAGGACCTGGGGGCCCGCCCGGAGTTCGTGGCCGCGTCCGTGGCCGGCTTATCGCAGGTGGCGGCCGACCTTAAGGCGGATGGGTTTGGCGAGCTGACGGTGGCCGTCGGCTACCTCGATGACGGTGCGGCGGCAGGCGGGGACGGCGGCCCTTGCCGCGAGCCGCGCAACGCAGTGGCCTTGCTCCGCAATGGCGAGGTGGTGGCCCGCTCCTTCAAACACAGGCTGCCCAACCACGGCGTTTTCGACGAGAAACGAGTGTTCGCGTCGGGGCAGGAACTCGTGGTCGCCCAGGTCAACGGCGTGGACGTTGCCTTGGTCATCGGCGATGACATGAATGAGGACGCGGCGCCGTTCGCCACGGCGGCGCAGGCGCAGGTGGGTCTGGTCTTACATTTATGCGCCGCACCGTACTGGCGCGGGCACCGGCGGGCTCGCATGGACCGGTTGACGCGGCTGACCGGCGCAGTCGGGGCCCCGATCGCCTCGGTGAACGTGGTAGGCGGGCAAGACGAGCTGGTCTTCGATGGCGGTTCGGCGATCATCGAGCCCAGCGGTCAGGTGCTCGCCGAGGGCGCCAGTTTTGCCGAGGACCTGCTGGTCACCGAGTTGGAGCTCGCCAAGGCGAGCAACCCGCAGGGGCAGCATTTGCGAGAAGTGCCGCTGGGCGTGGCGGATCGCGTCGAACCGACGTGGCCGCAACTGTCGCTCGCCGACCTGGTACCGGAACAGCAAGCCTCGCGGCCGGACGACCTGCGCGAGGTGTGGCAGGCACTCGTCACCGGCACCCGTGACTATGCGCGCAAAAACGGGTTCGAATCGGCCGTGGTGGCGTTGTCCGGGGGCATCGACTCAGCGGTGGTCACCGTGCTCGCCGCCGACGCGCTCGGCGCGGGCAACGTCACCGCGATCTCGATGCCCAGCTTGTTCTCCAGCGACCACTCCAAATCCGACGCCGCCGAACTGACTCGACGGACCGGGGTGGACTTCCGGATTGTGCCGATCCAGCCCATCGTGGACGCGGTGCTGTCGCTGCTGCCCGTGGACAACGTGGCGCTGGAAAACGTACAGGCCCGCGCGCGCGGCCTGCTCTTGATGGGGGTGGCGAACCAGGAAGACCGGCTGCCGTTGAACACCGGCAACAAAACCGAGTACGGCTGCGGTCACAACACCCTTTATGGCGACCAAGTGGGGGGCTACGCGCCGCTGATCGACGTGCCCAAGACGTTGGTGTGGGCCTTGGCGCGCTGGCGCAACGACCAGGCCCGCAGGCAAGAGCAGCCGGAGCCGGTGCCGGTCAACATCATCACCAAGGAGCCCAGCCCGGAACTGCAGCCCGGTCAGGTCGACTCGCAGCTCCTGCCCGCCTCGTACGAGGTGATGGACCAGATCATCACCGGCTACATCGAGAACGACCTCGGTCGCGACGACCTGATCCGCACCGGGATCGAGGCCATCGTGGTAGACAGGGTGATCGAGATGATCGAACGGAGCGAGTTCAAACGGCGTCAGGCCCCGCCCGGGCCGAAGATCTCGATCAAGGCGTTCGGCCGGGACCGCCGGATGCCGATCACCAACCAGTTCGTCCCGCACGGACGCTCCGCGGTCTATTTCCCCCAGCACGACCTGGCGTTGGGATAAGCGGCCATGACCACTGCACCGCTGATCATCGACACCGACATCGGCGGCGAGCCGGACGACGCGATGACGCTGGCCATCGCCGCGCGGAGCTGCCCGGAGCTCGCATTGGTGCTCACCACCGACGAGGCCGGCGGGCAACGTGCCCGCTTCGCCCGCGCGTTCCTGGACCTGCTGGGCAGGCCCGACGTTCCGGTGGTGGCCGGGGCCCGGCTGTCCGACTCGCCTTACTTCTGGATCGCTGATCTGATACCGACCGACATCCCGGCGCAGCCGACGGACCCGGTGGCCGCCGTGGCCGCGCTGTGCGATCGGGAGCCGGGTCCGGTGCGGTGGCTGGGGCTGGGCCCGATGTCCAACCTCGCCGCCGTGCTCGCGAGCCGACCGGGGCTGGCCAACCGACTGGAACTGACCCAGATGGGCGGGGCCCTGGCCTACCGCGACCCGACCACGGCCCAGTACAACTTCCGGCTCGACCCGGCCGCCGCCCGTGCCGCCCTGACCGCCCTGACCCACCCGAGGCTGGTGACCTACGACGTCACCTTCGCCCCGGACATCGCCATCTCCGCGGAATCCCAGCTGTACCAAGTACTCGCGGATTCCCCGGCGGAATGGGCCACGGCACTGGTCGCCCAATGCGACCTGTACTACGCCGGCTACTACCCCAGCACCATCCCGCACACGCCACTGACCCTGTCCGCGGCGTTGGGCGAGCCGTTCGTCCAGTTCGAGTCCGACCGCGTCGCGGTCGACGAGATCGGACGCACCCGACTGGCCGACAACGGCGAACAGATCACGATCAGCACCGCTGCCGACCACGCGGGTTTCGCCACCTGGCTGAGCCAACAACTCGACCCCGCGGGCGCACATCCGGCCGCACAACCAGGCTGACCATACGCCAATCAGAGACACCAGGCGCTGATGCATCTCACGCACGTTCTCCCACATTCCGGCCACAGCCTGATCCCACTCCTCCTGCGCGGCCTGGTAGCACGCAGTGTGGGCCTGCGAGTCGCTTCGGTCATAGCACGTGGTGCATGAAGCGCCGTTAAACGCGCAGTGAAGCATTCGACGCGGGCGCTATCGATTTCTCATGGTTGACGGGCGCCATCGCAGTTCGGGCAGTAGGACGGCGGGCGTTGCTGGGGCAGGTTGACCGTTCAGACGGTCTAGCAGTAGGTCGACTGCCAGGAGGGCGAGTTCTTCCTGCGCGGGGCTCGCATAATCGTGTGCGCCTCGGCCTTCCTCAGCCCTCGACTGGACCACTGGGAGTTCTTCATCCGGGCTCGGGCAGCCGAGAACCAGGTCTTCGTCGTCGCCTCCGGACAAGTGGGCACCGAACCTGTCAGCGGGATCGGTTTCGTCGGACGCTCCATGATCGCCGACCCTGGGGCACCGTCGTCGCCACAGCCTCGGACGTCGAGGGAGTCGTCACCACACACCTCGACCTAGGGTTCATCGACGTGATTCGCGCCCGGTATCCCCTGCTCGAGCAACGACGACCTGAGCTCTACACGGACATCGCGACGCACATCGACTGAGGGCACGTTCCTCGGCGGCTGCCCGTTCTGATCGCGACTGCCGGTGTCCACATGGGACAGTTGCCGTATCCGTGGGTGGCGCATACCCGGCCGGGCGGGGTGATCCTCGCGCCGATGCGGGCTGCTCTCGCATCCGGTCCGCTGGTGCGGTTCGTCGTCGGCGAGGACGGAACCGCGACGGGGCACGCGGCGGCCATGCAGGTGGGATTCATGGAGCTGCGTTCGCATCGGGTGGCGTCCGATCCTGTTGGGGCGCAACGGTTTGACGATCCGGGGGCCGAGATTAGCTATACCGATCTTGCCCCGTGGGTGCCGTTGCTGGCCGATATGGTCGGCCGACGACCTGCGGCCGTGCCGCGAGAAGTTCCTGCCCGCCACCCTGTCCGCTCTGCTCGACGACCTGCTCGCGGATCGATTGAGCCACACACCCCTGACGCTCACCGATTGATCAGCTCCGCCGGTGCAGGAGCCGAACAGCACGTGGCGACACATTCCGAAGATGATGGGAGGTCCGAACCGTTTTCGTCCCAAGGGCCCCGTCGCCGGGAGTGGCGCGGCCGAATCCGGACCGTGATCCACCCGATACGCTGGCCGCATGACTGACTACGTGCAGGTTGTGACGACCACGGATTCGGAGGAGGCAGCAGCGACGCTGGCGCGGAGCATCGTTGCGGCTCGTCGCGGTGCCTGCGTGCAGGTGGTACCGATCCGTAGTTTCTACCGCTGGGAAAGCGCTGTTCAGGACGACCCCGAATGGCAGCTACAGATCAAGACTTCGGTGGGTGCCCTCGACGGGCTCATTGAGCACATCAAGGCGAACCACACCTACGACGTTCCCGAGATCATCGCCACGCCGATCGTCGGCGGCCACGATGCCTACCTGTCGTGGGTTGACGACGAGACTCGGGCCTGACGCTAGGACTTCGGTGCTCGGTGTGGCGATTTCAATGGAAATCACAACCGGTTTCCATTGAAATCGCACCGCACGACCGCCTCAGCCGTTTCTGGTGTTCCAGACCGGCTCGCTTTCCGGTGGCCGGCGCAGCACCTCCATCGCGCGGTGCAGCGCCACCGCGTCGAGCTCCGGCGGGCGCGGGCCGGAGTCACGAATGTGCGCCAGCAGTTCCGGATCCGGCTCCAGGTGGTGGTGTTCCAGGTAGTACGTGACCGTATCCGGCCAGATCCAGGTGCCGTCGGTGCGGAAGCTCATCGGCACGACGCCCTTGCGGGCCGGGTCGACGACGTCGTCCAGCGTGGCGGTCGTGATCATCAGCGCGGTGCCGGCCCGCAGGTAGTCAAGCACCTGATCGCGCTCGGCCTCGCTGGTCATCCGGGGGTGGTCCGGGGCAAAGCTCGGACCGGAAGCCGGGTCGACCGCGTCGAAAACCCGCGCCACCTTGATGTCCGGGGCCTCGGTCGCGGCCCAGCGGAGCGCGCCGTAAGCGCGGGCCGCGCGCTGGTACAGGGGCACGTAGCCATTGACCGAGGTGACCTCCACCTGCGGCGCGGCTTCACCGGCGGCGGTCAGCGCCTGCTGAAGCCGGGCGGTGAGCGCCGGCAGATCACCGTCGTCAGCCTCGACGACGTAGACCGGCCGCGGCGGCGGGTACGGCGCGCCGTCCGCGGGCATCCGCCACGCACGCCACAGCCCATGCGCGGTCGGCTCACCATTGACGATATCGATCACTGCCGCCAACGCGGGATCGTCCTCGGCGACCGGAGCATCCGGCCGGTCGACGCTGAACTGCCACGCCAGCGGCGGATCGTCGACGGCCGGGTCAATGCCTTCCAGCGCGTCGAGCGGTGCACCTTCCGCCTGAAGAACGGCCGCGAGCACGCTTAAGTCCGCCTCGGTGAGCGGCAGGCCGTATCGCGCGGCGGCGGACGCCATCGCGCGGGCGACCTCGCCCAACCGGTCTTCGGCGAGCCAGCCACGAGCCTCCGCCACCAACTCGTCGGGCGCGAGACCGGCCTGCCGCAGAAGCACGCCGTGCATCGCCGCCTTGACGGCCGCTTGCTGCTCAGGGGAAGTCATGTTCAGCTCCTCAACGGTTTGTGATCGTCAAAGCTCGTGGGCCCGCCTGCTGGGTTCGCGGCGGGTGCCGGCCCGGGCTCGTCTCTCATGGATCTCACTTGCACACAGGTGCGGAATCGGGGCTCCGCGGGGCCGGTTCGGGGCCCATTCTCCCAGCCTGCCGGCCCCTCCCCGTGGTGGGGTTGGGAAAATCGCTCGCCCACCTGATCACCGGCTCCGGGTGCGCGTTCGGCGCGTACTGCGGCGCGGCCGAGCCGGTCACTGCGGCCCGCAACTCCGAACCGCGCGGCGAACCCACCTCCCACCCGTTTCGATCGAGCAGCGACCACTGGCCGGTTCCCCTGCCGTCGGCGAACACCGGCAGCATCCGTCCCTCGCCGGTGACCAATGTGTCCGTGGCATGAACCGCACCGTCCTGCGTCTGCCACACACCGCTGGCATCCGTCGCCCACACATACTGCCGCAGCGCCCTCGCAAACCGCTGCGCGAAGGGCGCTTCGTCCGACTCCGACCGCTGTCCCGCACCGCATCCGAACAACGCCACCGGCAGCCCCGGAACGTAATCCTTGTTCCGCCAAATTCGTTCGGCGGACTCCGCCGGTCCCACCAGTCCATCCGGCCACTGCGCCTGCCCGTCCGGCGTCACGTGCAAACCGACCACCTGCACACCGTCCAGGCCCGTCGCCAACGCCGCCGCCGCGACAGCCGTCGCACCGTCATCAGGACCGAAGAACATCAACGGCTTCGCACGCGGCGCACGGGCTACCTCGATCGGCGGCTCCACCCGCCGCGGCTCGCTCCCATCCGACGGGCACAAAATCCACTGTGGCGCATTGTCGATACTGGTTCGCGCCAGCACATTCACACCGGCCTGCCGCGTATTGCGGATCAGTTCCCCGTGCGTGAGCACGCTGTCATGGCCCAGGACGAACAACAGCCGGCCTCGATCCGGCGCGACCTCCGCGAACCCCCACGACCTCGTCCACTCCGGATAGCTGATCGTTTCGCCCGACCCCAGTACCGTCAATACGACCGGCGGAGGCATGACGGCTGCCACCATCGCAGAGGCCGTCGCCCACGCGTCCGTCTCCGACCGGGCATCGCCGTGCAGCCGGAAAGCAACTCGCTGCGCCATCCGGTCCCACAGGCTCTGCAACTCCATCTGCGCGGGAGCGTGCCCCTGCTCGGGACGTTCCCACAAACTGCCGAGGATCATCCTGGCCCGTGCCTGCAGGTCCGCCAGCCAGTCAGCGGGCAGCGCGCCCAGTGTGCGTTCGGCTTCCCAGAAGTCCTCGTTCCATCGTTGGTAGGCCTCGCCGATCTCGACCTCAGTGATCGCGGCGGGCCGGGTCCCGCCCGCCGCGACCGACTCGCGCTGCCCGTCAACCGCCGCGATCCCGGCCGCAACCGCTCCGGCGTCGTCATATTTCGGCACCGGGTCGTGTTCGTAGCGCGGCACGGTTTCGCCGGGATCGTCCACGTCGCGGATCGCCCCGTCCAGCCGCCAGTTCAGCTCGGGTGTCACGTTTCGCAGGCGGTCCAACGCTATGTCGGTCCGGCTGGCCTCGATGTGGTAACCGTCGTAGACGAACACACTTCGCGGCGGCCCACCGAGCCCGCGCAAGCCTTCGGCGAGTGCCGCGGCGTACCAGTCCTGGAGTGGCGTGTGGTCCTTCGACACCGCCACGATCACCACCGTTCGTCCAGGGGCCGCGCCATCCACCGCTTGGAAGGCCGGGGAACGCGAGATCTCGATGCCCAGCGCAACGGGATCCGAGGGCATCGGCCGATCGTGCAGGTTCAACGCTTCCATCACTCCTGCCCGCACCGACGCGAAAATGAACACCGGGTCCGGATCGAACTCGGCCACCGTGCGCCGCAGCATCGGCCCGCACCAGTCGTAGTCCGCCGAGCTCCATTGCTCCCAGTCTGCCTCGTCGTACTCGTCCACCGGGAAACCCACGGCGTTGTCGGTCGACGCCTCACCAATCCGCAAGGTATGCGCCGATAAGGGCTGGTGCGGAAAGTGACTTTGCATCCGGTTGGGCGTCAACGCCCGCAGCCCGCCGGAGAAAACGAGGCGGCCGCCGATCGAACTCGACACGTTGCGGCGCGAGATGTAAAGGGGCCGAACGGCATCGGGCCCGCCGAGCAAGTTCACGGTGAGCGCGTTCAGGTTTCTCGTCAGATCGGCGTCGTTCGGCGACCCCGTGGTGAGGATCACGACCGGCCTGCGCCAGTCCCCTCGGGTCGCCTCCAGGTAATTCGGGTCTCGCGCCAGCTTCCGGCCCAGGGCTTCGGAACGCAATTCGTTGCCCCGCTCCGGGTCGATGAGGACGTCGCCCACTCTGCTTGCCAGAACGACGATCGGCTGTTGCCGGTCGCGATACCCCAACTCCGACAACAGCCGGGAAACCCCGAAGGAACGAAGCCGTCCGACAACGTGCGCGTCCCCCGGCATCAGATAGGAGATGAGCTGCGGCTGCCGCGCATCGGCGGCGCCGGCAGGCTGCGCGAGGACCCCAGACTGTACCGACGGCGCCTCGACCAGGGCGTATGACCGCCAGCCCGCGGAGTGCGCGGTGAAATGGCCGATGGACAGGAAGACAGGCCGCCGGTTCCCATCGCTGCGCAAACCCTGCGCCAGCGACCTCGCATCCTGCTCGGTCAGGCCGTACGGCCACTTGTCGAACAACACCACAACCGGCCGGTCCGGATCAGCGTCGAGGAACTGCCGTACGTCCGGGTCGCTGACCGCGCTCGTACCGAAATCCGAAGCACCGAGCACTCGCGTCTCGCCGGTCGACGGATCAACCGCGCGGATGCGTCCGCGCACTGCATGCACCACGAGCACGACGGGGGCCGGATGGCCGGCCTCCGAGGCAATCCAGTCCCTATCCAGGGTGATGCGTGGCAGCCATCCGACTAAAGATGGATATCGCAGCACTGGCCCGCTGTGGGCGTCGACGTTCGAGGCCGACCCCACCCACGGGGCCCAGTCCTGCGGCGGCACGAACCTCGGGGGATCTACGTCGAAGTCCAGAACGCCGACGCCCCTGGTATCCGACCGCAACCTGAAATCCCGGTCCGTGACGAAGACCGCACGGTCCGGGGCATCGCTGCGCAAGCCGCGGGCGAACTCGCGCGCGGCTTGCTCGCTGAGTCCGGTCTCCGCTCCCACGGTCGCCAACAGGACAGGATCGGCCGGATTCAGCATGATCGGCTCTTGGAATGACTCGCTGAACGCCAACTGGCGGCCGAATTCGAACGCCGGCATGGTGCCTGAAGGCGTGACGAACTCGTCTCCCCAAAGGCGAGCGAGCACCACGGTAGCCGACTTCAGCCCGGTCGAGCGCTCGACGTTGAGGCGGAAACCGCCCGACGACCACTCGCTCCACCATTCCAGTTCCGCGTTGGATCCAGCTACGCCGAGCAGGCGGTGTGGCACGTTGGTGGATGTCAGCTGCTGCACCGGCAGTCCGGCGGCGTGCGGAGCACCGCCGGCATGGGTTAAATCCCGAACTTCCATCCGGGACTGGTTTCCTTCGACGTTTTCCATGACGGACGCAACGTAAACCGGCCCCTCGTGGCCGGATCGGACTACTCCCCTGGCGAATTCCTGGCGCGCTACGTCGTCCATGACACTATGCTCGTCCGGCACCGCGGCAAGCAGCACGACGGCATTGCCGGGATTCGTCATCTCGCGGAACGCCGCGCTTCCCGCCATTCTCCGACCGAACAGGCCGGGAGTCAGGCGACCGAGGCGCAAGGTCGCCGGGTTGACGTATCCGAAGGTTCCATCGTTGTTCCAGAACGCCAACACAAGAGTCGGTGACTGATCGTGCACCGCCGCGCGTAGCCAGCCCAGGTCGACTCCCGACTCCGCCCATTCGCGGCACGCGGTTTCCTCTCCGCTGTTCTGCGGGTATGCGACCAGGTTCTCGACGGCCGAATCCACCGCAAGCCGCATCAGCGGCGATCTCGGGACCACACGGTGGAATTGCTGAACCATGATCGGACCGTCCGCGGAAAAGAGGTTGGGTCCGTGCGTCCGGCTGTCCGCCACGGTCACGAAAATCGGTCCGTGATGTCCTGCCTCATGGAAGGCCGCGGCCAGCTCCTGCCGACCTACCTCTGCCATCGCCCCCGCGTCCTGCCGGAAGTATGTGAAGACGACGATCGGGCGGTCGTCTGTGCGAGACAACCGGTGGTTTCTCGCGTCCTCGATCACCTGACGAGCGAACTCACGCGGTGCCAGGTCTTCTCGCACCCAGGTGTCTCCGCCGGCGACGGTGAACCTGCCATTCGGTGCCAGCCACGCCAACACGTAGAGGGGCGAATTACTGCCAACAACCCGTCGCACGCTCTGCATCCGAATGCTCGACGCGGCAATGTTCTGGAATTCGCGCGCGTTGGCCGCATCAATGGGGTAGGCGAGCGTGTTCGCACGGGTGGAATCCAACCGGAGCGACGCCATGTTCGGCCGCGCACCGGACCTCAGCACGACTCCACTGTCCCGCGGGTCAGCTGGTTCTCGCGCGGCCACCAGCCCGAGGCCGGAAGGATTCCGTGCTATGTAGCCGTACGCCAGCAGGGCATCCCGCGTTCGGGTACCTTCCCCGCCCTCGGTCAATCCCGTGACGAATCCGCGAATGAGCTGCTCGCGCCTGAGGTCCTGCCCGAGTCCCGCATTCCCGCCCAGGGTCACCAGGACGACCGGGCCTGCGTCGTTGGTGCCGGTTATCCGTTGGTACTGCGCGGTCCCGGCCACCCACCGCCCGAGCTCTTGCGGCGTTTCGAGCTGAAAGGTCGTCCCGCGAACCGCATCGCTGATCAGGAAGAGCCGATCGGTGCCATTCGGGGAACGCCGCCGCGTCTGCACCACCACGATGATCGGATCCTGGTCCGCGGCGATGCCCATCTCGCGCCGCACCTGGTCCAGATCGACCCGGCTACCTGGAAAACCTTGCCACCACCGCGCTGATTCCTCGTCCGCCGCATAGGCCACGGCGTTCTCCCGCCGTCCGCCCATGCTCAGCGTGACGGCCTGGGTGGCTCCACGCCGCCACTCCGCCCGCAGGGCCGCCAAGGTCGCCGGTTGTTCTCCGAACCGCCGAAGCACGTCGGCCAGGTATCGCACTTCGTGCAGGCGAACGCCCGTAGCATCGTCGGACACGTCCTGGACGGCTCGATGCACGTCCCCGGCGGTCACCGTCGTGCCGTCCATCCGGTCGGCATCCCGGATCCAGTCCGCCAGCAGCCGGGTTGCCTTCGCGTCCTCGACCGTGGGTCGTTCACCGAGCGCCGCGGTCAATTCGAGGACGTTGAAAACCCGGTGCCGCAACAGGTTCCAGGAGCGCGTGCCGGGTCCACCAATGCGATCCGCGTAAGGTAAGCCCAATTCTTCTACCAGCCGCCACAATTCCCGATCGGTGGGCGTGGTTCCCCAGCTGGCCAACAGGTCTTGGACAGCTCGCGGGGCCGGTTCGGCGTCGGTGTTCGCCTGCCCGGACCACCGCATGCCGGCCTCCGGCTGCGCACCGAGCGGATACCGCTGCGGGGCGGAATTGGTCGCCGCCGCCCGCAATTCCGGACCGGATGAATCCAGCAATTCGCCCCGGGTACCCAGCAACGACCAGCGTCCGGTACCCAGCCCGTCGACGAACTTCGGCAACAGCCTGCCGTCCGCGGTGGCCGAGACCTCCGTCGCATGGACGAAGCCGTCCTCGGTTTGGCACACATCTTTATCCGCCGCCCAAATTTGCGTCCGGAGGGACAGGGCGAGACGCTGTGCGAACGACAACTTGTTCGGCGCCGATCGCCGGTGTGCGGCGCAGCCCAGCAACGCGACTTTCAGCCCCGGGACGAAACGCCGGTTCTGCCGCAGCTCCGCGGCGAATTCCTCCGGCCCGACCTTCCGGCCGCCCTTGAGCCTGGCAAGTCCGTCCGCGGTGACATGCACACCGACGATCAGGGTGTCCGGCAGTTCTGGCGCCAGCTTCGCGGCATGTTCGATCATCTCGCCGGAATCACCGGGTCCGCCGAACAGCAGCGGTTCCGGTCGCGGCGGCTGGGTCAGCTCGGCGGGCGGCGCCACCGGCCGCGGTCGGCTCCCGTCGGCGCGGTGCAGCATCCACTTCGGCCCCCGGCCCCGGTTGACCCGTGCCAGCACGTCCGCACCGGTACCTCGCGCCTCGGCAGCGGCAGCGGCGGAGACCACGGTGTTGTCGTGCCCGAGCACCAGCAGTGGCCGAGTGCCTTCCGGGGCAGCGGCGGCATAGTACGGTGACCGGGTCCACGTCTGGTACTCGGCGTTTTCGTCGCGTCCGTGGATCGGAAGGCTCACCGGAGCGCTACGCACGCCCCACCGGAAGTCGAATCGTGGGGCGTTGCCCGGCGATGCCTGGAGACCGGAACTTGCCAGCGCCGGTACCAGGTCCGCACCGGGGAGCTGCCGCATGCCTCCGCTGGACGACAACAGGTACCAGTGCCCGGCTTTCGCGGCTGACTCCTCGCCCCCGACGACGGATTCGGCCCACTCGCGCCAGGTCGGCAACCCGCTGCGCAGGAAGGTCAAATTGCCGGCGAGGATGCGGCCGTCGGTGCCGTGCCAGACCTGCTGGTCGGCCGTGACGATGTCGACGCCGAGGGTGTCGCGCAGCGCGCCCGCATCGGCCAGGCCGACGTCGCCGACCAGCACGAGCGGCCGCCGGGCCCAGCCCCGCACGCCCTCGATTCGCGTGGCGAGCTCGGGCACGGTGAGTGTGCCACCGAATCCGTCGGAAATGGTGCCGGGTGTCTCGGCGGTCAGACCGATCACCAGATGCCCGGGGACGCGGGGCAGCAGTTCCGCGGCCGCCTGATCGTAGGCACCGGGCATCCAGACGTCCGGCAGCATGGCCGGGCCCGGATCCGGCGTGCTAGCGGGCTGGGACGGCTCGGGCGGCGGACCGGGGAGGTTCCTCGCCGCCGCCTGGTCGGCCGCCACGGCGAAGTATCCGCCGTTGTCGATGGTCACCTTGTATTCGGCTGGTTTTCCGGGCGACGCGAGGAAAAGTACGCGATTTCGGGTCTGGTCGGTGATCGTGTAGATCGCCTTGCCCGCCCGGTACACGTGGTACGTGCCCTTCTTCTCGCTGGTGAGCTCTCGGGCGGTGCTGCGGGTGGAGACTTGGCCGCTCGGAATTGACCTGCCGCCCGACGCGCCGCCCGACGGATTGGTCATGCTCGTCTCGCCAGGAAGGATCACGTCGCGCTGGTGGCCGGCATCGTTTCCCTTCAGCAGCGCCAGCGCGAGGACCGATCCGGTCGCGTTGCTGCTCGCTAATCGGGTGATTTCCTGCTCGGTCTTCCGCTCCTGGGTCAGCTCACCGGTCGCGGTGAAGGAGCCGGCGTACTCGACGTCGGCGAACCGCAGGGCCACGGACAGGCTGTGCTCTTCGTCCCAGAGCATCCCGCCGTTGACCAAGACCGGGAAGGAAACCGGGGCGTTGAGCAGCTCCGGCATCATCGCGGTCAAACCTTCTTCGCCGCCGAGCTGCCACAGCAGTTGCCCCGGCAGGGTGGCCGGGCGCACCCAGCCGTCGCCTGCGGGCGCCTGCATCGACGCTGCCGCGCTTGCCGGGTCGGCATCATTGTCCGGATGCCGGGTCGGATGTGCCAACGTTGCCGCCAGCCAAGGGAATAGCCGTTCGCTGCCGGGCAACGCCACCGGGAGGACGTCCACACCATGCAGGTCCTGCGGCATCGGTCCCAGCTCGGTTGGGCCTCCTGCGGGCACCGCCTTGCCGGTGATCCGCACCGGGCGCGGCACCGGCAGCTCTGTCGCGGTCAGGCCTCCCGGCATGGTGAAGACGGCCGTGCCTTCACCGGTCACGCGTCGTTGTTCCGGGGTCCGCGTGGCAGCCTGCATCGCCGACCACAGCTGGATGCCGCGTTGCGGCGCGTTCAGCAGCAGGTTGTTCAGTACCGCGTTCGGGGTCCACGAGCGATACATCTCCACCTGGAACCAGACCGGCCAGGTATAGGAGTAAGAGGTCTCCTCTTCCCCGGCGATGCGCCACTTGATCGCATCGGTGCTGGTTTCGCGTTGGCTGCGCACCAATTCCCTGCCATACGCCGCTTCCGGATTGGCGCCGACCCGACGCGCTTGGCCAGTGAGCCGGCGAGCCGCCAGCACGCTCCCGCTGATGCCGCCGCCGAGCGTCCGCGATGCGGAGCGGGCCCATTTCTCCGTGTGCTGGAAGTAGGTGTCGGCTTTGAGCTGCGTGTTCGGCGTCGCCTTCGCGTCCGGCGCGTATCGAGCGCGGACAACGAACTCGATCGTCTCGGTTCCGCCCAGATGCGTCCGGCCGGCGAGCAACGACAGTCCGGATGTCGCCGACTGGCCGAAACGAGCGCCCAGTGCGGTCGGCGACGCCATGGTGTCCACGGATCCCACGATTCCGCTCGGTCGCGCTACCCAACGGTCGGTCAGGAATCCGGGAGCATGCGCTGCGAGCAAGCTCTTGATCAGCGGGGCGACCTCGTGCGCGTTGGAGATCTCGGTGACGATGGTCGGGCCGAGCCCGGCGCCGGAGAGCACGAACTCCGGGGGGTAGCGCACCTCGGGCTCCGGGATCTCCTTCGGCTCCACCCCGGCGGGAAGGTCGAGGCGCCGGGTCCTGGGCGGCTGTCCCGGCTCAACCGGCTCCCGCAGCGGGTTGGTGTGCAGTCGTTGGGCAATGGCGTCCGCGAGCAGGAACTCGACGCCGCCGTTGACCGCGATGCGCTCGGTCCTCGTCGCCGAGCCGGACTCGTCGTAGGTCGTTTTCTCGAAGACCGCGTGCGCCCGGTAGAGATGGGTCGCGCCGCTGCTCTTGCCCATTCGTCGGCGTGCGGTGCTGACACCCTGCGAGATCCCGCTCTCCCGATTGAGGCTTGCCCGGCCGTTGACCGCCGGCATCACCTGGGCCCGGTGGTCGGAATGGCTTCCGAACTGCCACAACGTCGGCACCCGGAACCGCGCGTCCGCTCCTGTCCCGGACGTTTCCTGACCGTCCAGCTTCAGCCCGCCCTCGGCGATGCCTTCCAGGCTCAGCTTGTCCGGGGCGGTGCCGATCGGCTGGACATCGAACAGCCGCAGTCGCACCCGGCTACCGGCAACGAACAGGCCGTCGGGCGTCAGCAACTGGTCGAAATTCGCCGCCAGCACGTCTTCGCCGGACCGGACCGCACCGGATTCCGACGATCCCACCAGGTCCGACAGGTGCTCGCTGAGCACCGTGGACGGAACCGCCACCGCCTGCGGCAGGTGGAATTCCACGTTCACCTTGAACGGGTTGTGCTCCTGCTCGGCGTAATCGAAGTCGCGGATCGTCTGACCAAGCTGCTTCGGGTCGCGTTGCGGGGCGGTGGTGGGAGCCAGTGGCTCCGGGATGAGAACGCGCGTCCAGCCGGAGACCGTGGAGCCATTGGACGCGGTGCTGTTACTGGATGTGGTGACACCGCTGGCCAGCGGGACGAGCTCGATGTCGCCGTCGCGTGTCGCATCAGGCTGTTCGCCCCCCTGGCCTCGGAACAGGCCGAGGCGGCGATACCACGACTCGTGCGGCCGGGTCTCCTGCGCGCCGGACATCGTCGAGAGCGAGATCGACCAGGTGACCAACCTGTCGAAGGTGATTGCGGGCCCCTTGTACTTCGCCCGTCGGTTGATCCGGTAGCTCTGCGCGCTGACGTTGCCGTGCCCATGCGAGAACTGGACCGACCCCCCGAAAATGAAGCCCATGTTGCGCCAGAAGTCCTTGCGCTTGGTCCCGATCAAGGCGCCCGACTCGAAGCCGATCCGCTGCTGCGTGCCGCCCTTGGTCTTGATCTCCCCGCGGTTGGTGTTCTTCGCGGTCACGTCGACCACCGTCTTGGTGACCCGGCCCGTCCCGACCAGCGCCCCCAATTCCGGCTTGACCTTGATCGTCACCAACTGATCGCCGACCCGGATCGTCCTGGTGGCGCCGCGCAACTCGGCGCAGAACATGCCGAACAACGCGGGCATGCCGAAGGCGGAGGACAATTGCACCGCAAGAATCGCCTGCTCGTCTGGGCGCAACGCGGCGAGCTCGGCACCCACCGACTCCTCCAGCAGTCGCCGCACCTCCGGAAGCACCCGCTCGGCCCCTGGCAGCCGGTCCACCACGCCGCCGCCGGTGCTTCTGCCGGCCATCAGCATGTCCGGCTGCCGGGGCCGGCCTTCGGGAATCGTGATCTCCGGAGGGGTCGCGCGGCCGGCCAGCATTGTCAGCGCCGTTCGCTCCGCTGCTAGCTGGCCGCGCTCGGCGTACTCGGCGGCCGAAAGCGTGTGGCCGTGCCACGCCTTAGGCCGCGAAGGCGATTGCGGGCGTACGCGATCCACCAGATCGCGGAAGTTCTGGCTGTTCGCCAGCACATCCGGCAGCGGCGAACCGCCACCCAGATCACGTTCCTCCAGCGCGGTCCTGGCAGCGGAAATCTCTTCGAGCCGGGCGAAATCGTCGATAGGCATCCACAGGAACACCTTTTCCTTGACGTGTTCCGCGCCTTCCAGCGTCGAGTCCGTGGAGGTCCGCGCGACGCGAATGTCCAGCGTCCCCTCCACGAGCACGGCGTTGCCCTCGATGCTGGTCACGGTCTTCTTCCCGGCACTGGTGCCCGCACCGTGCACCTGCGAGGCCGATGCCCCTGCCGCACCGGTGACGGTGAAAGGCGTGATCGTGGTGTAGGACCCGACCCCGAGATGGTCTTCGTCCAGCCCGGCGATGAGTCCGGGACCCGCGCTCACCGACAGCTCGGTGAGCGCCGATTGCGCCGTGCCGGTCTCGATTTTCGTCTCGGCTCCGGCGTTCTGCCGCAAGTGCACTCCGGGGACGACACGGCCGTCGACGCGCCGCACCGTGCGCAGCTTCGCGGAAACTTCCAGCGACAGCGTGTTCGGCTTCGTTCCCGGCAACTGGAATGGACCGGTCCGGTAGCCCCCGGAGGTGATGTGTCCGAACCGCACGATCGCTCTGTCTTCGGACAGCTCCCGCGAAACCAACTCGCGAACATCGACACCCACCTTCTCCAGGGGCAGGCTGTCGAGGACCTGTTCGCGGATGCGCCGCATGGCGATGGCCTGCGGCAGGGCGAACACCTCCAGCAAGGCCGCCGGCGGAACGGAAAGCACCGGCTGGTCCTGGTCGGCATTGAGCGTGGCCGGCGGCACATCTTCGCCGTGGTACCGGACCAGCGCCACATCGGTGAGCGGTTCGGTTCGGTATGTCCGCGGCGGGCCCGTTCCCTCCCGCACGTCGATGACGAAGCGGCCGTCGACGACGAAATGGCTCTCGGGCATCCGGGTGGACAGCACCCGTGAATACTCCGCGGTCGCGACGAAACTGCGCAGCTCGCCGCTGCCCGTGTTGAATCGCAACGAGGGGTTCAGCAGCACGTTGCGAGCGACCCCGTCGGTCGAAACACCCAGCATGTTGGGCGCGGCAGAGGAGCCACCGAGCTGCCTGGATCGGTCCCGGTTGATACTGAGGCCCGCGTCGGCGTAGCGGATGCCCCACTCGGTGAGCCCTTCGAACGGGGACATCTGCACCGGGGTCGCCGCGGTGCGTTCGAACCTCAGGTGCAGCTCGCGGGAGCCGGCCACGAGCCGAATCCCTTCGTCCTCGACTCGCCGCAGCGTCTCCGGGAGGTTGTCCGCGGAGAACAGGTCCTTGATCGAGGCTGCGGCGGATCCCCAATACAGGTCTGCCGGTAGCGCGGCGAGAATGGTCTGGGCATCGATGCTGCCGGACTGCCAGATCTTCCCGCTGCCGAATGCGCCGCCGGCCGCGTAGGGCGGCAGGTCGACCTGCCGGACCGTCACGTCGGCCCGGTCGGCGGCCAAGCGGGCGTCAGCGAGGGCCTTGGCGGCATCCTCGGTCGCTTGCTCGGCGACTTCACGCGCGGCTTGAGCCCGCGTGCTCGCCTCGGCAGCGCGTGCGACCGCTGCTCGGTGTGCTCCCGTCAGTTCGCTCACCCGCTGTTGCTCAGCGGCGAACTCGGCGCCAAGGGATTCAGCGTGTGTCGCCGCGTCGGCGGCGATCCTGGCTAGCAGGGCATTCGGCAATCCGGACCGCGCTATCCGGTCGGCTTCCTCTCGCACCAGTCGCGCTTCTTGTTGGGCGCCCCAGGCAGCGGCCCGTTTCCGGACCAGCTGCTGACGGACCGCATCGAGTTCGGCGCGCAATTCGCCCTGCCGCTGCTCGGCCGCCGCCAGTTTTTGCTGCGCCACCGTCAAATCCTCGGCACTGCGCCGAGCGCTCTCGACACTCGTCGTGGCCGCGGCAGACGCCTCCGTCGCCGCCGTGAGCAGCGCGTCGGTCTCCTCGGGATCGGCGGCCGTGACGGCGATGCGCGGCGCGTCCGGCATTCGCGAATCCAGGATGCGGTAGATCTGGGTGAGCTTTTCGGACGCCGTCGTGATCTCGTCGCGTGCCGTGACCACTATCGCGGTCTGCTCCGGGTTTCGCAGCGATGCCAGGCTGGGCTGCGGCTCCGTCCGAAACCGCGTGGCATTTGCCCGTAGGTGAACCCAGTTGAGCCGCCCGGCATTCGCCGGCAAGGAAACGGTCTGCTCGGCGGGCCGGTCGCCGCCCGGACGGGTCGTCTGCCAGGAACCGGTCGGCGGCAAATCGGGACGCAGCCGACCGTCCGCGCCGATCGTCGCGCCGGTGACCACCGAGGCGAACCCGGAGACCTCCGAGGTCAACCACACCTTGTCGGCCGCCCAGCGGGCCTCGACACCCAGTTCGCGGTCCAGTTCCCGCGCGAACGATTCCCCGACGTCGCATGCGTACAGCCGGATGGGCTTCGCACCATCCCAGGCACCGGAGCGGCGAATAAGATCCGCCAACGTGCGAGGAGTCACCGACCTTCCAGCCACCCGCACGCCACCGCGACCATCACCATGCGCCACCACCGCGAACCGGCCGGGCTCGGCCGACATCTTCGTCGCGACGGTCCGGATGACGTCGTCGTCGCCAAGACCCGACCGCACCAGCAAACCGGCCGGAATGTCCTCAGTCACCACATGCGGGAACGCCGCGACGTCGGTCGCGCCGATAACGGTCTCCACCGGTTCGAAGCCATCGTCGCGGGCGTTGTCCGGGCTAACACGTCCATCCTCGACGGGTCGGCGGGCGTCCTGTGCCGGACTGTTCGCCCGCGACGATTCCTGGCCGTTGGTCGCGGTCGCGGTGGTTGTTGATCCCGCCGCGGTTGCCGTCGACTTCTCGGTTGTCGTCGGTGTGGCCTTGAGCTGCGTTGCCGGAGTGGATGCGGCGGGACTCGTGAGGTCCTTGACGCGCTGCGGCGAAGTGCCGGGTTGTCGCGAAGGGGATGTCCGGCCGGCACCGACTTCGGGCTTTGGCCGAGTCCCATCCGCGGGAAAAGTCGTCCAGCGCGGCCCTTGACCGCCCGGGGTCGGAGCCAACGCCACCACGTCCCGGCCCAAGCCCCGCGCCAGCGATCCGGCCTCGGCCGACGACATCACCATGCGAGTGCCAAAACCGCGTTCCGGGACCACCACGACCGGCCCCGAACCGGTCGCGCCGGTACCGACCCGCGCGCGCACCTCGTCCGCCGACACCCCGCCGGCACCGGACATCGCGTGATCCGGAACCCGGACGACCAAAGCCCCGTCGGCCGCCGCCGATGGCGGCAGGCCCACCGACACAGGACTGCCACCCGAAAGCCGGGTGGCAGCGGAAACGTGGTCGGCAGCAGGCAAACCCGTGGACGTCACACCATCGGGAACCGGCTTGTCACGAGAGGACTCGTCGAGCAGCCCCGTCTCCGGAGTTGCGGACACCGTCTGATGCGCGAACACACTGTCCACACTGGACATTTCACGCGTGGCGTGGTCATCCCCGGGAAGGGGGCTGGGTGCCGACGGCGGCGTACCGGCATTGGCAGGTTCGAACGCAGGCGACCCATGAGCCGACGGCGAGGTCGCACTCTTCGGTATCTCGATCACACCGGGCTTGGGGGCCGTACCGTCGTGCCTGACGGGGTCCGGCTGCCCGCCCTCGGCAGCAGAATGTGGTGAGCCGCCACGGTTGGACGTATCCGGCCCCGGCCCCGAGGACTGCGACTGGGACGGGGACGGGGACGGGGACGGGGACGGGGACGGGGACGGATGCTCAACCGACTCACCCCGGCTGTCCACATGAGACACTTCGTGGCCAACGTGGTCGCCGCCAGCGGCAACCGGGCCGTACGCCGGTGGCGGCGTACCGGCACGGGAGTCGCCCAGCGCGACCCGATCACCGGGAACCGGCGAGTCGCTGCGGACCACATCGTGCCCCTGAGGCGGGCTGTAGGGTGGCGGCGGCGTTGCCGGACTGTCCTGACCCCGTGGCGCACCTGGTGCCGCCGCATCGCCCTCATGTCGCGACACGGTGTTCGTCGGCGGCTCAAATACACCCGTCTTGGAGTCCTGGCCCTCGGCGGCAGCGGTATCCACATCCCTCGGCCCACCACCAGGTGTGACCACCACACCACCAGGCATGCCTTCCCCGCCACCCGGTGTCGCCGCCCCGCCACCCGATGTCGCCGCCCCGCCAGCGGACTGGCCTCCGGCAACGGGCGGGACAACACTGGGCTCCGGGACCGAGGGTCCCTGAACCGGGCCATCCGTCGACCGCGTACCAGAGGACGGCGACGGGCCAGCCGCGTCCGCTCTGGCCACTGTGCCGGTTCCGCTTTGCGGCACCCCAGACGGGTCACTCAACGGAGATTTTTCGGTGCCGGAGCCGACAGACCGGAGATTCGACGTCAGCGGAACACCCGAGCCGACCGACCCCGGTGTTAGGTCGCTGGCCGGTGTCCCGGAAGCGGGAACCGACACCCCGGAATCCACATAGGGAACATCACTAGACGTGCCCGGCTTCTCGCTGAAAGTATCCACGAAGCGAGGCTTCTCGCCGAGGCCGTCCGAGGAGCCGGGCTTCTCGTCCGGCTGCGCCCCAGACTCCGGCTTCACCTCCTCAACCGAGTCAGCATTCGAGTCGGTACCGGCGGAATCCTCGTTCGCGCTCTCCCGAGCCCGACCCGCCGGAGTCAACTCACCCCGCACCGCCAACCCCGCCAGATTCCCCACACCCGAACCCAACGACTCCGACAACCCCGCAGTAAACGAAAACGGATTCCACTGCGCTCCCTGACCACTGATCGCCCCATACCCCGCCTCACCCAACATCTCCGTCAAACCCTCTTCCAGCGACTCCCCCAGACCATGACCGAACCGCGCCGCCCACATCGCCCGCACCGACATCCCCGTGTAATCCTCCAGGTTTTTGGAGACGACGTCGGCGAACTTCGCCATTGCTGACACCGGATACTGCTCCGCATGCTCCTCCGCGACCTGCTTGGCCGCCGTGACCAGCACCTCCTTATCCACCTCATCACCCAGACCCCGCACCAATACCTTCGTCACCGCATTCCCCACCACATTCCCCAACGCCGACAACGGCAACGTCAACAACCCACTAAACGACCCCACCCCCACCGCCATCAACGACGTCTGCGCATCCCACTTATCCCGCGTCCCCAACGCAAACTGCAACCCCTGAGCACCCGCATCCATCAACACCTGCAACCCCACCCCCACCACCTGACCCATCGCCAAATGCATAAACAACTGACCCCACCACCGCGACAACAAAAACCGCATCACCGCAAACCGCGCCGCCAACCACGCCATACTCCCCCCCGCCGTCGGACCCGCCATCGCCACCGCCCACGCAATCTCCGCCAACAACAACACCAACCCACCCACCGTCACAAACTTCAAATACTGCACCTGCAACGCCAAATTCCGCACAAACCCCGCCAACTCCCGCAACCCCCCACCACCCGCATCCAACACCGGACCAAACGCCTCCAACCGCTCCGCGAACCGATCCGCCGCCTTCCCCGAAAACTCCCCCCGCACCCGCCCCACCACCTCCCGCACCACCGGACCCAACACCTCCACCACCGCCGCATCCGACTCCAACCGCTCCGCCACCGCAAACAACGCATCCTCATCCGCATCCGTCATGTCCTCACCGGTCAACACCTGAAAAAGCCGCCTCACCTCCTCCGGCACCATCAAGGACATGCAAACCACCCTTCCCGCCGGACGACGCCAAAACCCAATAGAACGATGAAGGATGCCGCCGGCATCTTCATCCGCCAATGCGGCAATGCGCCAGCAATCCGCGGCCGGGCGGCCTCAACCACCCGGCGCGCGTACTGGATCATTGTGCCCACAACAAAGACACGTCTCCTGGACGTAGCCACGTTCAAGCCGCCACGTTCGTTGCGGTGGAGTTCACCAAGATGACGCTTTCATGCGAAACACGGGACTTACGAGAGTCATCTTGCTCACAAAACGTCTCCGGAAAGTGGATTCACGTCGCCCGTCGCGTCCCCGTGCCGACCCGCAACGATCAAGTACGCCGTCTTGTCGCGCCGCGCCTGCCGACCGGTCGCCACCGCCGGTCGCCGCCACTATGCATAGCCCGCCGAAGCGAATACCGTCGCTTGCATCACAGCCGCCGCAGGATACGGCGGCCACCTCCAGCGGCGGCGTCCGCGCGGAATACGACCCCGCCCCCCTGAGCGAGGTGCGCGTACCCGCCAGGCTCTCCAAGAATCCTGAAACTTCGACAGGCAGGCCGTCCACTCGGGATTTGCCCGAGCGGGGCTTCGGGAGTCGCGGCCCGCTCCGCCGGACGACCCGCGGCCGCCCGCGCGAGTGCCCCATCATGCCGACCCGTGTCCGTGGTCGCGCACCGCCGCCCCCGGCTCAAGCCAGATCTGCACGCGGGTGGGTCCTTCGGCGTGCAGGAACTGCGGCGCCGAGATCAGCCCAACGTCGTCGGGCTCGAACCGCGAGTCCTCGGCGACGTTCCACTGGGCGATGCGGAGCTTGTCCTTGAGTTCTTTTGCGATGTAGGAGAAGTCTTGTTTGGCTTGCGATTCGCCATTGCCGTGCGCGTCGAGATCGCCGTGCACGACGTAGCGGACGCGAGGCCGACGTCCCTGCCGCCGAGCTTCGAGGACCTTATCCACCAGCGGGTACAAGGCATAACGTGCCCGCATCCGCGACAACGCGTTCCCGCGGACCGTGACGCTCGTGTCCGCCGGGGCACCCGCGAGAACGGGTTCGCTCCGGGCAACGGCAAGCTCCCGCTCGTAGTTCTGCTTGGCCTGCCACCACGCCCGCTGCGCGGCCTGCTCCCGCGCCACCGCCGCATGCCAGGCCTGCTCGGCTTCCGGCTTCCGTGTCGGCACCGCCAGTCGAACCGCTTCGTTTCTGCCTCGGTACGCCCGTTGTTCGGCTTGGGTGGTCTGGGTCAGGCTGTCGCGTGCGGCGCGTTCCTGGGCGATCGCGGCGGTCCACTTCGCATCAAGCTCGGCGAGCCGGTTGGTGGCGGACACCAATCCGGCGGGTAGCTCGGTGCCGCGGTCGCTGCGGCGGATCACGTAGCCCGCCTCGAAACGGGCGTCGACGACGGCCTTCTGCTTGCCGATGCTGTATTTGCCCGGGCTGGCGACGATGCGGAACTCCGCCGGGTGCATCCAGGTGCTCGTGACACCCTTCAGCGGTGCGTCCGCCCCGTCGGGCAGCGTCGCACCGGCGGTTCCGGCCATGGTTCCGTGCTCTGCCTCGGATTCGTGCGAGCCCCGCAGATGAAGCGGAAGGTTCCACCCGCCGGCCGACCCGAACTCGTCGCGCCCGGCCTGGTAGGTCTCGGAGCCCGGCGGCTGCGTGACGCCGCCGGCGATCAGCGATGTGGCGAAGACGGCATGCCCGTTACCCGAACCGACTTCCTCATGCTCGGTCCGTGGGCTGGCCGTGGACCCTTCCATGTTGATGCGCCCGCTGGTCGAGGTGAGCGTGCCCCGGTCGGGAAGCCGAAGGTGCACCGCCACATCCACCCCCAACCCAGGCGGCAGATCGACCAGCAGCGCCTGCGACCCGGGGTCGGCCAGCCTGCCCAGCAACGCCTCCAACCGGTGCGGGGAAAACCACGCCCGCAACATGCGGCGCACATCCGCATTCACCGTGCCCCCGGCCGCGGTGATGGCCCGCTCGGACGCGTTGATCAGATCATCGACCCGGCCGGCGAACTCCACCGCCCGGAACTGCCCGGGACCGGGCAGCACCTCGGTGTTGTCGGTTTGCCAGTGCCACACCGCGTCAGCCGCAGCCTCCGACACCGGGCGCTCGGTGATCGTGGCCGTGCGGGGTCGCTCGGCGACCTCGGCCGGCAGCGTGTCTTCGACTGCCGTGCGCACCCCGACACTGCGCGCGTCGGGGGCCGCCGCGATCCGCTCCCCATGCCGCTCGATACGCACATCGAACAACACCTCGCCACGATGCGCGGCCAACGCACCCGACACCCGCTCGGCACTGGTGTAGTTCTCCGACGAGGAACGCATCCGGGTACGGACCTGCTTCAACCACTCCCCGACATGCACCAGCCCCATGCCCGTGTTGCTGTAGGACGGACCGTGCTGCGGGGCCGACTCGCCACCCGTGGGCTTTGGCCCGTGCACGTAGATCGTGGGGGCTGCGATGCTGAAGAATTCCATGAGGACCCGGCTGGCGTGGCGCATGGTGCTGGCCACCACCGTCGCCGAACTCGCCTTGGCCGCCTCCCCGTGCGTGACCCCCTCGGCCACCGGCTCCCCCAGCAGCTCGGCCCCCACGTGAAGCTCATAGGTCTGCCCGCTGAACCTGTCTTCCAACCGCAGCGGCGTGCTGACCCCACCGTTGCCGGCGTCGCCGAGTTTGGCCTGCACAGTGGACAGGAAACGCTCCACCTCACGGTAGTTGTCATGCACGTTCTGCCCCGCCGAACGCGGCAGCAACCGATCCGCCTGCTCCGCCCCCAGCCGCTGCGAAAGCTGTTGGTGCAGCACGGGAATCCGATCGGTCAGATCCACCGTCTCGGTCACCCCGCCACGCCACGATGGGACTCCCAAGGCATGCCCGCTCGGCACCGGCACCACATCTCCCGACCGCCCCGGGGGCTCCGCCGAGCTCAGCTCCGGGCGTTCTTCCCCGAGCTCCTGCGATGACTGCGCGGTGTCGCGGGCGCGTTGGGCGTCGACCTCGGCCTGTTTGGTCCTGATCTCCTGCAACTGCTCGTCGGTGACCAGGAACGTCCCGGCCCGGGGCAGCGTGAACCGCTCCGCCGAGCGAGCCGCGGGTTTCGACGCGAACATGCCGAGCCGGTCAAGCTTGCCCACCGTGCGGACCTCGGCGGCGACCGTGGCCTCCACGTCCACCTCCACCAGGTGCAACTGGCGCGGCGGACCCGTCACCGAGTTCGTCTGGCTGCTGGTGACCGCTTGACCCTGCTCCCGCGAAGAGCTGCCCGCCCACACCGTGAGCTCCTCCAGCGCCAGCCCGCCCATTTTGATGGTGTTTTCTCCCTGGTGGGCGGCGAAATCGCTGGTGAGGATCATCGCCGGTTCGATGGCGTTGCCGAAGGTGATAGTGCTGGAGGTGCCGCTGTAGGTGGTGGTTCCGCCGGTTACCGACCGGGTCGGCTGCTGCCACACCTTGACCGGGTTCCCATCGGCGCCGATCACCGGCTCCGGATCCCGCAGCATCAACGAGTACTCCACCGCGCCGTGCTGGTCCTGCCTACGCCGCGGGGAGAACAACCCGTCCAGCCGGAACTTGCGGCTCAGACTCCGCGGATTACCCCGCAGCGCGCCCAACGATATGCCCCGCTCGACCAAGCGCCCGTTGTCGCCCAACTGCCAACTGGAATGCCCCGAAAGCGCCTTGAGCTGGGCGAACGCCGAATCCCGCAGATGCTTCAACCCATGCAACGACACCACCGGCACCCCATCCAGCGCCCGCGACAACCCCGCCCGCAACGACCCATCGGTCGCCGCGATCTCGGACCACCCGACCGGCTCGACCGCCGCGTTCTTCAGCACCTCCAGCTCGGTCTTGAGCTGATCGGCCTGCCACGCGGGCAACTCCACCACCACATCGGTCTCCACCACACCGGGTCGGCGGCCCTCCTCCTCGGCCGTGTAATCCACGATCGGCAGATCCCGCACCGCCGGGGTATGCAGGCCTGGCTTGCCGACGGTCACGCCCTTGACCAGGGTGTTCCACTCCTGCCAGTGCGACCCCGACGCGGTGTAGCGCACCCGATAGGCCAGCCGCTTGCGCGGCTCCTGCCCCACCGCACCCGCACCGGTCAACTCGGTACTGCGAGCCCCACCGAAGGAAACCTCGGTGGTCTCGCCCGTGGCCGAGGACTTGGTCCGGGAGAATCCGAGCTTGTGGTAGCTGGTGACCAGCGATGTCTTACCCGCCAGCACCGAATACACCCGCGCCACAATCCCCGCCCCGACCGACCAGGTCACCCCGCTGCTGTGCTGCACGGAGTCAGACTCGGTGCTGGTCTGGGTGGCCGCCACCGGCTCGACCGGCCCGAGATCGGCGACCTCGACCACGTCCGCCGCGACCTGCAGCGAGGCGTGGTAGTCGTGCCCCCGGCCGTGCTCGACCAGATCCACCACAGTGGCCTGATCGGTCAGCATTTCCTCCACTACCCGCGGCGCGGACAACCGCTCGCTAGCGGTCGCCGCGTCGATCTGCTCGCCCCGCGCCAACTGCCGGTCGGCCTTGCCCGAGATGCCGCCGGCCAGCTTCGGATCACCGAAATCGGTCACCAGCGCGGTATCCCGCCACGCCCACCGGTGATGCCCCGGAATCGTCCGCGCCGAATCCCGCAGGATCTGGGCGAGTTTCGCCCCCGCACCACTGGATTCCAACGCGGCGCGGGTGATGTCGGCCGCTCGGTCGGAGTGGGGTTGGCTGTCGGCGTCCAGCAGACCGGCCTGCTGGGCGAACTCCGATGCCGTCCAGTGCGCGGCGTCAATGGCGTCGGGGAACGTGATCGGCGACAGACCGGGTGCGCGGACTTGCAGGTCGTAAACGGTGCGGTAGCGCACCACCGCGACATTGCCCGCCGCGCCGTCGCTCTGCCCCGACGCTTGGGTGAACTGCTGGCCGCGCGTACGGCCCCGTCCGCCCGCGACGAAGGGGCCTGCCGCGACGGTGATCATTCCGATGTCCACGCCCGGCCCCGCGGAGACCGATCCGGCCACCTCTCGTCCCGCATTGTGCTGGCTCGTCACCGTGGTGCCGTCGCGACCGGAGGACACGAACGGCGCATTGTCGATCGTCTCCAGGTAGGCGACTTCCCGCGCCACCGCACGCATCTGCAGACGCCGCGTGCGGGTCGGCAACAGCCGGGTGAGCGGATTACCCGGCGACAGCAACGCCACCGAGGACACCCAGCCCCGACCCGCGGCCGCCGACTCGGGACTCACCGCCATCGTGGGCAGGTTCCCTTCGATGCCACGCTGGCCGAGGAAGTCGGCCAAGATCCCCTGTTCGTGGTCGCTGAGCGAACCAAGCTCCGCGGCCACCTGGTCATAGATGGTCGGTGACTTCCCGGGTTCGGTCCTGATCCGCAATGGCTTGCCGTGGTACTGCCCCTGGGTCGATTGCTTGACCTCGGCCCCCTCCAGCACCGACGACGGCAACTCGCGAGGCATCGGCACGGCACGACCTCGGTCAGTCGGCCGCAAGCCGGTGGGCACGCTCAACTCGACGCCGACCGAGCCGGCGTCGGGATGACCGTCCCCACCGACGATCGCGGTGCGAGCAGTGGCGGGTGCGTTTCCGTCCATCCGGGAAAGGTGGAAGGTCACGGGCACCCACACCGCTCGCGCCCCGGCGTACTCGGTGTCGCCGCCGGGGGTCGGCTTGTCCGGCAAGGCGATGGTGATCGACTCGCCGTGGGTGTCGGCGCGGTCGGTGCCCCGGTTCACCGCCAACCCGGTCGGCACGTCGATGGCGCCCAAAGCGTAGAGCCCCGGGACCGCGGGGATGAAGAAAAGCTGCTTGTAGTGCGGCTTGAACCCGGTGCCGGTCGCCATGTCCGTGGCGTAATCGCTACTCGTGGAGGCCGACTGGGCGGTGCCGGGTCCATCGGCGGCGGCCCGGCCCGCCCAGTCGAACTCGGCCTGTACCCGAATCACCGCGTCACCGACCCGGAAATCCCGGCCGTCGCCGAGCAAGGTGCCGACCTCGTTGCGCACCGCGTGCTCCACCGCGTCCATGCCGTCCGCCTTGGGCGCCAGGGCCTTGGCGGCCGCCACCACACGGTCCGCGCCCACCGTCGGGCTGACCTGCCGCGCCGGACCCAACGACACGCTGCGCCGCAAATACCCGGGCAACCGCAACCGTGGCCGGTCGACATCCCGGATCGCACGCCTATCAGGCCCGGCAAGAGCCCCGTCGGTGCGTGCCGATGCGTCACCGTCGTTGGCGGTAGCCTCCGCCGACACCTCCGAACGCTCGGTCGAGTCGGTCGGTCGCGCCGGGCCGGTCTCGCCCGCGGCCGTACCGGACTCCGAACCCGTCTGCACCCCATGTCCCGCGGCACTTCCATCCGCAGAGGTGTCGTTCCCGTTCGGCGACGTACCACCGGGCCAGGACCGACGCCGCTGCGCGCCAGTGCGCCCCGCATCGGCCGGTTCCTCGGCAACCGCGTCCAACTGGGACGGCGTAGCCGCGCGATCCCCGGCATCGGCACCGTTTGACCGATCGGCATCGCCCGAACTGGCCAACTGATAAAGCCGGTCCAACAGGTCAAGCTGCTCCCGCTCCATAGCGTCATCGGAATCCGGGCTGCTGGCATCGATCGGCGTTTCCGTCGCGGACTCCTCGCCGCCCGGCCGCAGAAGGAGCTCACCGTCTGCCTCCGGACCCGCGCCCGCACTCACATTCACACTCGCGCCCATGTACTCGTGCAGTTGCTGTCGCAGCGCCTCGGCCGCCGCCCGATCATCCGGTGCCCGCAACATCTGATGCGCCATCACCACCCGGAACGGCTCCGGGGCCGGACCACCCAGCGCCGCATCGGCGGCAGCGAACAACCCCGCCACCGCATCCGGCCCGTGCTGATCCATCACCTCCTGCAACGCCGCATCAGCCTCGACCATCAACGCATTCATCTCTCGCATCGCGGCATCACGCCGCGCCTGCCGCACCGTCCCCACCGCAGTCGCAGCGGCCTGCGCCGCATCCCGCAACGCCCCCACATCCCCGCCCTGGACCGAATGCTGCTGCGCGATGTCCGACCACCACTCCATCCGCGCGCGCAATTCAGGTCCATACGAGGTCGAACCATCAACCAACAACGGCCGCAACGACTCCACCGACGCCGTCAACTCAGAAACCAACCGCGACCGCTCATCGGTACCCGCCTCCGCCGACGACCCATCCACCGTCGGCACCTCACCAGAACCCAGCACATCACGAGAACCCAGCGCCTCGCCGACCGAACCTCCCACCTCATGCTGGATCTCACGAAGCCGCGCCAGACCCCAGTCCCTGCTCTTTCCGAACTTGGTCCCCAACGACGAACCGCTGTGGGGTATGCCCGCGTCACGGGCACGACGCGCCTCCGCACGCGCGGCCTCCCGGTTTGGCTCGTCCAAACCCACCAGCGACACACCAATCTCCACAATCCGCATCCGCCCCCACTCCTGGCTCTTTCCGAACTTCTTGCCCAACTCACCGCTGTGGAGATGCTCACCGGCCGCAAACGCACGACGCGCCTCCGCCCGCCCCGCCTCGCGCAGCGTCTCCCCCTCCGACGGCCGCAACGCCACCGCCTGGGCACCAACCTCATCCCTGATCTCCGCAAGCCGCGCCCGCCCCCAGAACTCTGTCTTCCCGAACTTCTTCCCCAAACTCGCGCCCGTGTGGGGCCTGCCCGCGTCGCGGGCACGACGCGCCTCCGCACGTGCTGCTTCCCACTCCTGCGCCCGCGATTCCGACTGGCTAACACCGCTGCCATCCCGGACCTCCCGAAGCCGCGCCCGGCCCCACTGCGAGCTCTTGTTGAACATGCTCCCCAGCGTCTCACCGCTGTGCGGCTCGCCCGCGTCACGAGCCCGAATTGCCTCGGCCTTCGCCGCCTCACGCTCCCGAGCCCGCAAGTCCGTTCTGCGAGCACTTGCCGCACCGCTGCTTTCCGCAACCGGCTGCGATCCTCCTTCCTCGGGCTCGTCCGCCAGATCAGCAGCCGCACCAACGACTTCCTGATCCGCCGCGCCGCCACCCTCGTCGGCTCGCGAGAGTTCCACAGCATTGGGATCGGCTGTGCTCTCCACCAATCCGTCGGTTCGCAACCGCTCCACCAACGCCGTGGCATCGCCGACCCGCTTCCGCAAATCCGCCACGTCCACACCGTCGAATCCGCCCTGAGCCAAGGTCTGCGACCAGTGCGCAACCCGCTCCCGCAACCCAGGCAGATAACCTTGCGGCGCACCAATCAAAAGCCGCCCCAACGAATCGACCAAGCCACCCAAATCAGCAACCAGCCGCGACCGCTCAGCCTCCTCAACACCCGATGCCGACACATCCTGTGTGGACTCCGCACCCGCCAAATCGGCGGCGCCCCACAGCAACCCCTCAACCGTCGGCGGAGCAAACGCGGGCTCGGCGAAGCCGGGAACGAATGCCGACTCGGCGAAGCCAGGATCGAAACCGGTCTCGACGACGGACGGATCGAACGCCCACGGCATCACGTCGTCCGCCGGCTCGGCGGCCATGCCACCAATCCCACCGGTGTCCGCGAGTTCATCGAACAGCGGGACATTCGCCTGCGGATCCAGCACCGCGCCAACCTGATCCGCCCACTCCTGTCCGGACGCGAGCTGCTGCGGCTCCTGATCCGCCACAGCACTCCCCACCGCCGGCGCATCGCCCGACGACCCCACGCCCGCGGCATCACCAACCGCCGCATCAGGACCCCACGACCAACCCGCATCCTCCATCGGCGCATCCGCCAAAGCTCCTGCCTCATCGGCAAAATCCGCACCGAACTCAGCAGCCGCTCGCGCATTCGCCTCATCCTCAGCCCTAATCTCCACTAGCCGCTCGCGACCCCATTCCCTGCCCTTCCCGAACCTCGCCCCCAAGGTCTCGCCGCTGTAGGGCTCACCCGCATCTCGGGCACGACGCGCCTCCGCCCGCGCCGTCTCCTTCAACGCCGCCCGTTCCCGGGCATTGCGCTCCGCCAGCGTGGTGCCACCCTCATCCCGGATCTCCTTAAGCCGCTCCCAACCCCACGCAGCGCCCTTCCCGAACATCGGCCCCAACGTCTCACCGCTGTGAGGCTCACCCGCATCACGAGCACGACGCGCCTCCGCCCGCGCCGACTCCCGCTCCCGCTCGTACTCCTGCCGCAGCGCATCCGCCCGGGTCATCCCGCCCTCGTTCCGGATCTCCTTAAGCCGCTCCCAACCCCATCCCGAGCTCTTCCCGAACACCTGCCCCAACGTCTCACCGTTGTGGGGCTCTCCGGCATCACGAGCACGACGCGCCTCCGCCCGCGCCGCCTCCCACTCCCGCTCGTACTCCTGCCGCAGCGCATCCCCCAAGGTCATCCCACCCTCATCCCGGATCTCCCCAAGCCGCTGCCAACCCCACGCCACGCCCTTCCCGAATATCCGCCCCAACGTCTCACCGTCGTAGGGCTCACCCGCATCACGAGCACGACGCGCCTCCACTCGCGCCGCCTCCCGCTCTCGCTCTGTCTCCTGATGCCGCACACCCGCCCAGGTCACCCCACCCTCATCCCGGATCTCCGCCAGCCGCGCCCAACCCCATCCCGAGCTCATCCCGAACGCCCGCCCCAACATCTCACCGTTGTGGGGCTCTCCGGCATCACGAGCACGACGCGCCTCCGCCCGCGCCGCCTCCCGCTGTTCCGCCCCCGGGTTCACCCGTGTCGTTCCCGTGTCTCTCCTGACTCCCCCAACCAGTCGTCTACCCCACCGCTCGCTCTTCCCGAACTTTTCCCCCAGCGCCTTACCGGAATAGGGCTGTCCCGCCTCAATCGCACGACGCGCCTCCTCTCGCGCCACCTCGTTGAACAACTCCGCGCTGTCAAGCCCTTCGCGGCCGCCCAACACCTCCGCGAAATCCACCCCCACCTCGCCGGCCGAATAACGCTGCAACCGATCCCGCAACACCCGGGCACCATCCCAATCACCCGGATGCGACAACAACCGATGCGCCATCACCTCGCGGAACTGATCAGCCCCCGGAAAATCGGGCGCCGGAAAATCGGGCGCCGGAAAATCGGGCCCCAGAACCGAATCCGCCTGCGCCAACAACACATCCACGACACCTTCGCCGTGCTGGCCGCCGAGATCCCGCAACACCCGACCCGCGGTCTCCACCGCGTCGCCCAATCCAACAGGGCCCCCAGCCCCAACGGGCTCCGACAACCCAGCGCTCCCCATCCCCAGCACATCACCCGACAACCCCACATCCGCCAACGAATCAAATGCCGGATCAACGGGAACAAACGCCGATTCGTCATTGGCCGGATCAAACGCCCACCGCATCACGTCATCCGCCGACCCTGCGGTCATCCCACCGGTGCCTGCCGACTCCCCGAACACGGGGACATTCGCCTGCGCATCCGACACCCGCGGGGGCAAACCATCCTCTTCTTCAACCTCCCTAAGCCGCGCCCGCGCCCACTCCCCGCTCGTGCCGAACTTCCCCGCCAACGCCTCACCGTGGTAGGGCTGGCCCGCGTCACGAGCACGCCGCACCTCCGCGCGCGCCTCCTCCCGCAGCATCTTCCAGCGGAGCTCGATCAAGTCCCGCCGGCTCGTACCACCCTCCCCCCTGATCTCCGCAAGCCGCTCGCTACCCCACGTCGAGCCCCTGCCGAACTTTCGTCCCAAGGTCTCACCGCTGTGCGCCTCACCCGCGTCGCGAGCACGCCGCGCCTCCGCACGAGCATCCTCCCGCAAGCGCTCCTGCTCCCGCTCGCTCAAGGTCGACACGGTCAAAGGAGCATCCTCGGCCCTGACCTCGGCAAGCCGCCGCCAACCCCACCCCGGGCCCTTTCCGAACTTCCTCCCCAACGACTCACCGCTGTGCGGATCGCCCACGTCACGAGCACGACGCGCCTCCTCCCGCGCCTGCGCACGCTCCCGCTCCCATTCCTGTTCCTGCAACGCCACCCGGGACATACCGCCCTCGTCCTTGATCTCCGCTAGCCGCTGCCGCCCCCACTCCTTGCCCATGCCGAACTTCTTCCCCAACGCCTCACCGGTGTAGGGCTCCCCGGCGTCACGAGCACGACGCGCTTCCGCCCTGCCCTCCTCCCGCAACCGCTCCTGTTCCTGCGCCCGCAAAGTCTGCCCGGTCTCTGCACCCTCCTCACCGATCGCCCGAAGCCGCGCCGTACCCCACGCCGTGCCCATGCCGAACTTCTTCCCCAACGCCTCACCGGTGTAAGGCTCACCCGCGGCAAGAGCACGCCGCGCCTCCTCCTGCGCCTCCTCCCGCACCCGCACCCGCTCCCACTCTCGCTCCCGCGCCGTGGCACTCTCCTCCGTTAGACCACCCTCATCCCTGATCTCCGTAAGCCGCTGCGCACCCCACCATTTACTCTTTCCGAACTTCTTCCCCAACGTCACACCGGTGTAGGGCTCACCGGCGTCACGAGCGCGACGGGCCTCCACCCGCGCTTCCTCCTGCAACCGTTCCGCATCACGAAGCCTGCCGGCCCCAGCGTCACCGGGCCCCGCCGGCCTGCGTGCGGCACCATCATCAACCGCATCACCGCCACGACGCCGCTTGCGGCCACCGCCCTCGCTAACCGTTTCACCAGCGCCACGACCAGCCTCCGCTGAGGACTCCGGAGTCCCAGCGCCACCCAGGCCCGGAAGGTCCTCGCCACCCAACCCGAAGTCGAAACCGTCACCCTGGCCCAACACCGGCGCCGAAGCAGACGCCGACTCGCCCTGCTCGGCCAACGCCCCAGCATCAGCCGCCCGCCCCCGCGAATCAGCGGCAAGCTCAACCGAATCCCACCCAGGTTCCAGCCCCTGCCCAGCCGTGCCCGGATCAAACGACCACGTCGCCAGATCCTCCGCCAACTCATTAGCAGGCGGATTAAGCCCCCACGTCGCCAGATCATTCGCCATCTCGGCGGAGTCCAGATCGAATCCCCACGTCATGGGAATATCGCCGGCCTCGGCGGTCATACCGCCGCCGTAACCACTGTTCGCGAACTCCTCAAACTCCTCAAACCCGGGGAGATCCGCCAACGGATCCGGCCCGGCCCCGGCCTGCACACCCAAAGAACCCCTAGTCCCCAGCTTCGCCGCCAACTCCTGGGAGAACCGCACCGCACCAGCGCTACCCAACCCACCGACCCGCGCCGCCACCAACGCCACCACATCATCCAACGACACACCCGCACCACCACGCGCCAACGCCACCACATCATGCGACCCCTGCACGATCCGCACCGCTACCTCACGCGGCCCGCCCACCGCCTTAGCCCGCTCAATCTCCCAACGCAGATCCAACTCCGTCCACCCCGCCACAGCAGCCGCCGCAGAACCCGATGCTGCCGTAGTGTCGACCAACCCGTCGCCGCGCAGCCGCTCCACCAACGTCGCGGCACCATTGACGCGCTTCCGCAAATCCGCCACGTCCACACCATCAAACCCGTGCCGCGCCAACGCCTGCGACCAATGCGCGACCCGCTCTCGCAACCCAGGTCGATAATCTTCCGGCGCGCCAACCAAAAGCCGCCCCAAGGAATCAACCAAGCCACCTAACTCGGCAACCAGCCGCGACCGCTCGGCGAAGCCCGGCGCAAACTCCGACTCGGCGACGGCGAGATCAAACGCCCCCGACATCACGTCATCCGCCGACTCAGTGGCCATGCCAGCAACCCCATGCCGCGGCGACTCCTGATCGCCCGGTTCCGAACTCCTGGCACCACCCTCAGCCCTGATCTCCGCCAGGCGCTGCCATCCCCACTTCTTGCCCCTTCCGAACTTCTGCCCCAACGCCTCACCGGTGTAGGGCTGGCCCGCGTCCCGAGCACGACGCGCCTCCACCCGCCCCGCCTCCCGCAAGGCTTCCGGCGCCCGCAAAGGCCGCCCGGTGGCATCACTGTCATCGGCGATCTCCGCCAGCCGCAGCCGCCCCCATTCCTTGCCCTTTCCGAACTTCTTCGCCAATGCCGTACCGGTGTAGGGCTCACCGGCGGCACGAGCACGCCGCGCCTCCTCCCGCGCCCGCTCCTGCTCCTGCTCAGCCAAATCCGACCGGTCCGCACCACCCTCATCCCTGATCTCCCCAAGCCGCTGCCACCCCCACTCCGCGCCCCTTCCGAACTTCGCCGCCAACGTCTCAACGGTGTAGGGCTGACCCGCGTCCCGAGCACGACGCGCCTCCACCCGCGCCTCCTCCCGCACCCGCTCCTGCTCCCGCGCAAGCAAGTCCTGCCGGTTCGTACCACCTTCAGCGTTGATCTCCGCCAGCCGCGCCGATGCCCACGACCTGCTCATTCCGACCTTGTTCGCCAAATCCTCGGCGGTGTAGGGCTCACCGGCATCGCGAGCACGCCGCGCCTGCTCCCGCGCCTCCTCCCGCACCCGTTCCTGGTCCTGTGCCCGCAAAGCCCACCCGGTGACGCCACTGTCATTCCTGATCTCCGCAAGCCGCCGCAGCCCCCACTCCTTGCCCTTTCCGAACTTCTGGCCCAGGGTCTCACCGGTGTAGGGCTCACCCGCATCACGAGCACGCCGCGCCTCCACCCGCGCCTGCTCGTGCTCCTGCTCAATCAAGTCCGCCCGGCTCGCGCCCTCATTCTTGATCTCCGCCAGCCGCTTGCGCCCCCATTCCCTGCCCTTTCCGAACTTCTTCCCCAACGTCTCACCGGTGTAGGGCTCACCCGCATCACGAGCACGCCGCGCCTCCACCCGCACCCGCTCGTGCTCCTGCTCGATCAGGTCCGACCGGCTGGCACCACCCTCATTCCTGATCTCCCCAAGCCGATTCAAACCCCAGGACGTGCTCTTTCCGAACTTCTTCCCCAACCCCTCACCGGTGTAGGGCTCACCGGCGTCACGAGCGCGACGGGCCTCCACCCGCGCTTCCTCCTGCAACCGCTCCGCATCACGAAGCCTGCTGGCCCCAGCGTCACCGGGCCCCGCCGGCCTGCGTGCGGCACCATCATCAACCGCATCACCGCCACGGCCCCGCTTGCGGCCACCGCCCTCGCTAACCGTTTCACCAGCGCCACGACCAGCCTCCGCTGAGGACTCCGGAGTCGCAGGCCCGCCCAGACCTGGAAGCTCGTCGCCACCCAACCCGAAGTCGAAGTCAAGACCGTCACCCCGCCCCACCCCTGCCGCCGAAGAAGACGCCAACCCGCCCTGCGCCGCCCCCGGGTCAAACGACCACGTCGCCAGATCGTCCGCCACATTATTGGGCGTTGGATCAAGCCCCCACGTCGCCAAATCATTCGCCAACTCGGCGGCGTCCAGATCCAAGCCCCACGTCATGGGAATATCGTCGGCCTCGGCGGACATACCACCGCTTCGACCGCTGTTCGCAAACTCCGCAAACTCGTCAAACCCCGGAAGATCCGCCAACGGATCCGGCCCCGCCCCGGCCTGCACACCCAAAGAACCCCTAGTCCCCAGCCTCGCCGCCAACTCCTGGGAGAACCGCACCGCATCAGCGCTACCCAACCCACCGACCCGCGCCGCCACCAACGCCACCACATCATCCAACGACACACCCGCACCACCACGCGCCAACGCCACCACATCATGCGACCCCTGCACGATCCGCACCGCCGCCTCACGCGGCCCGCCCACCGCCTTAGCCCGCTCAATCTCCCAGTGGAGATCCAAATCCGTCCACTCCGCCACGGCAGTTGTCCCGGAAACCGACTGCGGCGCCACGGCTCCAGCGGGCCCTGCTGACGGGCCGGCCGCCGCAGGCACCCCAGCCCCGGAACCCGATGCGTCGCCTACTGAATGATCAGGCTCGTTGTTGATCTCACGCAGCCGGGACAAGCCCCACTTCTTGCCCTTTCCGAACTTCGCCCCCAATGCCTCGCCGCTGTAAGGCTTACCGGCGGCACGAGCACGAAGCGCCTCCTCTCGCGCCGCCTGCTGGGCCTGCTCCTCCTGGCTCGGACCGCCCTCAGCCTTGACCTCCCGAAGCCTCGCCCAACCCCACCCTTCGCTCTTGCCGAACATCTCCCCCAATGTCTCACCGCTGTAGGGCTCACCCGCGTCACGGGCACGACGGGCCTCCTGCCGCGCCGCCTCCTGTACCGGCCCGGCCAGCTCGCGCTCGCTCCTTTCGTTGCCCTCCCTAATCTCGTTAAGCCGGGCCCGGCCCCACCTGCCGTCCATCCCGAACTGCTGACCCAACGACGTGGCGGTGTAGGGCTCACCCGCGTCACGGGCACGCCGAGCCTCCGCCTGCGCCGCCTCCCGCAACTGCTCCGAATCCGCCGATTGCCGCTGAGTCGCACCGCCGCCCTCCTTGATCTCCCGAAGCCGCGCCCAACCCCACGCTTCGCTCTTGCCGAACTTCTCTCCCAATGTCGTTCCGGTGTAGCGCTCACCGGCGTCACGGGCGCGACGTGCTTCCTGCCTGGCCGCCTCCCGTTCCGCACCCAATGCCGCATTGCTCGGACCCACCGCCGCAGTCCCGATCTCCGCAAGCCGCGCCCGGCCCCACTTCTCGCTCCTCCCGAACCTCTCCCCCAACGACGTTGAGGTGTAGGACTCACCCGCGTCACGGGCACGCCGAGCCTCCTGCCGCGCCGCCTCCCGTTCCCGCTCCAAGTCCGCCGATTGCTGCTGAGTCGCAACGCCCTCGTCCCTGATCTCCGCTAGCCGGTCAGCGCTCCACCTCTCGCTCTTTCCGAACTTCGCTCCCAACGACTTGCTGCTGTAGGGCTCACCGGCGTCACGAGCACGGCGCGCTTCCTGCCGCGCCGCCTCCCGTTCCTGTTCGTACAATGCCGCCCTTCTCGACCCCTCCGCATCCCTGATCTCCGCAAGCCGCTCCCGACCCCACTTCTCGCCCTTCCCGAATCTCTCCCCCAGCGACTTGCTGCTGTAGGACTCGCCCGCGTCACGAGCACGACGCGCCTCCTGCCGCGCCGCCTCCCGTTCCTGCTCCAGGTCCGCCCATCGCTGCTGATTCGCACGTCCGTCATTTCCGATCTCCGCAAGCCGCTCCCGACCCCACCTCTCGCCCTTCCTGAACTTCTGCCCCAATGTCGAGCCGTTGTAGGGTTCACCCGCCTCAAGAGCACGGCGTGCTTCCTGCCGCGCGTCCTCCCGCACCCGCTCCCGCTCCGCGGCACTCGCCTCGGTCACGCCACTCTCATCCCTGATCTCCGCAAGCCGCTCCCGACCCCACCCCTCACCCCTGCCAAACCTCTCCCCCAGCGACTTGCTGCTGTAGGGCTCACCAGCGTCACGAGCACGACGCGCCTCCTGCCGCGCCTCCTCCCGCACCCGCTCCCGCTCTGCGCGGCTCGCCTCGGTCACACCACTCTCATCCCTGATCTCCGCAAGCCGCTCCCGGCCCCACTCCTTGCCCTTTCCGAACTTCTCCCCCAATTTCGCGGCGGTGTAGGGCGCACCCGCGTCACGAGCACGCCGCGCCTCCACCCGCGCCTCCTGCCGCACCCGCTCTACCTGAGCGAGCCTCCTGTCGGCCGCGTTGCCGGGCCCAACTGGCCTGCGCGTGGCGCCTTCATCGGCCGCATCATCGGAACGGCCCCGCTTACGGGCACCGCCGTCCTCAAGCGAAACCCTTTCGCCCGCACCGTGCGAAGTGTCCGCACCGGCCACTGAAGGGCCGGCCGCAACCGGGCCCGGCGACTCGTCGTCAGACGATCCGAGATCGAGATCGTTGCCCTCGAACAACTCAGCCGCGATGTGCGCGCTCACGTCGCTCTCCACTCGCACGACCAAAGCCCGAGCATCGTTCACCCGCTTCCGCAAATCCGCCACGTCCACACCATCAAAGCCACCCCGCGCCAAGGTGTTCGACCACAGCTCAATCCGCTGCCGCAAGGCGGGCATATAACCGTCCGGCGCACCAAGCAAAATCCCTCGCAAGGTATTCACCGACATCGTCAACTCGGAGACCAACTGCGATCGCTCAGCCGCAACCACATCCACATCCGCCGGCGAGACACCCTCCATCGGGACCGCAGCGGCTCCCGCGCCGTCGTCGGCTGCATCCCACGCGGAGCCTGGAGACTGGTCGACCTCCATCTGCTCAACTGGTTCCCGATCGCGCATCGGCGATCCCGCATCCGCGGCGGATTCAGCAGTCGGCCTCGCAGCCGAATCCGCGACGGGTGGCGACACTGCCTGCATCGGCTCGCCGCCCCGGGCGCCCGCCGCCTGCCGGGCGGAACCTTCGCCCTCCATCCTGTTGAACTCGGCAAGCCGCTCCCCGCCCCACCCCCTGCTCCTTCCGAACTTCTTCGCCAACGAGCCACCGCTGTGGGGCTGGCCCGCGTCACGGGCACGACGCAGCTCCGCCCACGCCTCCGCCAGCTCCGTCTCCCGCCGCCTCGCGGCCAACTCCGCTCGGCTCGTACCCACTTCGTTCTTGTAGAACTCCGTAAGCTGGTGGTCAGCCCACTTCTGGCTCTTACTGAAGTGCTCCGCCAACGATCGGACGCTGTGGGGTTGACCGGCCTCAGCGGCACGACGCAACTCGGCCCGCACCGGGTCCGACTCCGCATGCTGTGCCCCCGCGGTTTTCCTGAAGTCCGCAAGCCGTTCGTTACCCCATGATTTTTTCTTCCCGAACGTCTCCGCCAACGTTTCACCGGTGTGGGGCTCGCCCGCGTCACGGGCACGACGCACCTCCGCCCACACCGCCTCCCGCTCCGCGGCCCGCCGCTGCGCATCCAACTGCTTCCAGGTCGTACCGCCCTCTCGCCTCCTGAACTCCGCAAGCCGCTCTCGGCCCCAGCCCCCGGTGCGTCCGAACTTGGCCCCCAACGTGTCACCGGTGTGGGGCTTACCGGCGTCACGTGCACGACGTGCTTCGGCCCAGACCTCCTCGAAATTCACCGGCTGCTTATCCGCGTTCGATCGAGGTGCCCGCTCCTGAGCCCCCCGCACGGCGGCCTCGCCGCCCGGAACACCCGCGGACGGACCGGCCTCGGCCCCTTGAGGACCCCACACATGCTCAGCGGTCTCCAGATCAAACGACCACGACCCCAGGTCGGCCGCCAGCTCGGCGGCGTCCGGATCAAATCCCCACGTCATGGGAATATCCGCCGACTCGGCGGTCATGCCACGGCCTTGACCGCCGCTCGTGTCTTCATCCGACCCCGGAAGAGCCGCCAACGGATCCGGCCCCGCCCCGGCATGCACGCCGAACCCGGTCCCCCTGGTACCAAGTTTGGGCGCCAATTCCCGGGAGAACCGCACCGCCTCATCGTGGCCGAACTCGCCGGCCCTCGCCGCGACCAAAGCCACCACGTCATCCAACGACACACCTACATCACCACGCGCCAACGCCATCACATCATGCGTGCCCTGCACGATCCGCGCCGCAAGCTCACGCGGCCCATCCACCAACCGAGCCCGCTCGATCTCTCGACGAAGATCCGCCTCCGTCCAGTTGGCCACGCCAGTTGCCCCTGGAACCGGCTGCGGCCCCACGACGCCAGCCGCACCCGCTGACGAGCTACCCGCCGCCGACACCCCAGCCCCAGAACCCGATGCCTCGCCTACCGAAGGATCAGGCTCGTTGTTGATCTCACGCAGCCGGGACAAGCCCCACTTCTTGCCCTTTCCGAACTTCGCCCCCAATGCCTCGCCGCTGTAAGGCTTACCGGCGGCACGAGCACGAAGCGCCTCCTCTCGCGCCGCCTGCTGGGCCTGCTCCTCCTGGCTCGGACCGCTATTCTTGACCTCCCGAAGCCTCAACGAGCCCCACGGTGCGCTCTTGCCGAACTTCGCCGCCAATGCCGGGGCGTTGTAGGGCGTACCCGCGGCAATAGCACGACGCGCCTCCAGCCGCGCCGCCTCCCGCAACTGCGCGTCCAGCTCGCGCTCGCCCCCTTCGCCGTCTTCCTTCCTAATCTCGTTAATCCGCCCCCGCCCCCACCTTCCGTCCATCCCGAACATCTCCCCCAACGACGCGGTGGTGTGGGGCTCACCCGCGTCACGCGCACGACGCGCCTCCTGCCTCGCCTCCTCCCGCAACTCCTCCGAATCCTCCGTTCGCCGCTGAATCGCACCACCGTCATCCCTGATCTCCCGAAGCCTCAAAAAACCCCACGGTCCGCTCATGCCGAACTTCGCCGCCAATGCATCCCCGGTGTAGGGCTCACCTGCGTCACGAGCACGACGCGCCTCCTGCCGCGCCGCCTCCCGCACCTGCTCCTGGTCCTCCGATGGCTGCTGAATCGCACCGCCCTCACCCCTGATCTCCACAAGCCGATCAGCACCCCACCGCTCGCTCTTTCCGAACTTCTCTCCCAATTCCTTGCTGCTGTAGGGCTCACCTGCGTCACGAGCACGACGCGCCTCCTGCCTCGCCTCCTCCCGCAGCTGCTCGACCAATGCCGCGTTTCTCGAACCCTCCTTATCCCCGATCTCCACAAGCCGCGCCCGCCCCCACGCATGGCCCTTCCCGAACCGCTCCCCCAGTGACCTGCTGCTGTAGGACTCACCCGCGTCACGAGCACGACGCGCCTCCTGCCGCGCCTCCTCCCGCAGCTGCTCCGGGTCCACCGATTGCTGCTGAATCGCACCGCCCTCATCCCTGATCTCCGCAAGCCGCTTCCGACCCCACCGCTCGCCCTTCCCGAACTTCGCCCCCAATGTCGGGCCGTTGTAGGGCGTGCCCGCGTCACGAGCACGACGCGCCTCCTGCCGCGCCTCCTCCCACAACCGCTCCGTGGCACTGACCTCGGTCACACCACTCCCATCCCCGATCTCCGCAAGCCGTTCCCAACCCCACTTCTCGCTCTTCCCGAACTTCTCCCCCAATGTCCTTCCGTTGTAGGGCGTACCCGCGGCAATAGCACGGCGCGCCTCCTGCCGCGCCTCCTCCCACAACGGCCCCGCCGACGCGAGCCTGCTGTTCGCCGCGTCGCCGGGCCCGACTGGCCTGCGGGCGGCGCCTTCATCGACCCCATCGTTGGAACGCCCCCGCTTACGGGCACCGCCGTCACCGAGCGAAACCCTTTCTCCCGCACCATGCGCAGTGCCCGCACCATGTGCAGTGTCCACACCAGACTCCGAAGGTCCGGCCTCAACCGGACCCGGCGACTCGTCGTCAGACGATCCGAGGTCGAGATCGTTGCCCTCGAAGATCTCAGCCGCGAGCAGCGAGCTCACATCGCTCTCCACCCGCACGACCAACGCCCGAGCATCGTTGACCCGCTTCCGCAAATCCGCCGGGTCCACACCATCAAAACCGCCCCGCGCCAACGTCTCCGTCCATAGCTCAACCCGCTGCCGCAACGCGGGCATGTAACCGTCTGGCGCGTTAGACAAAAGCGCTCGCACGGTACCCACCGACCGCGCCAACTCGGAAACCAACCGCGACCGCTCGGCCGCAACCGCATCCGCGCCCGGCGACATGCCACCTGGTTGACCGGCCTGGCCCGGCCCCTGTCCGGGGCCCCACGACTCGCCGACGCTGAGCGGATCAACCGCCTGGGCCCCCATCTCGCCAACCATGCCCGCGCTCGCGGCAGGCTCCGCAGCAACCGGAGTGCTCGTTTGCGAATCCGGCTCTTCGCCGATGTGGCGGGCCGAATCCGGTGCTCCGGTGCCGAGATCCCAATGCGAGGGCTCACCGGGCTCAGCCGCACTCGCCGGCGAGACACCCTCCATCAAGCCCGCTCCAGCCTCCGCGCCGTCATCCCACCCGGCGCCTAGAGACGGCTCAAACTCCATCTGATCATCAAGCCCCAAATCCGGGGTCGGCGCCCACGCACGCCTCGCCGGTTCAGCTGCCCACCCCGCGACCGCATCCGCAGCCGGTGCCGACACTGCCTGCATCGGCTCGCCACCCCGGGCACCCGCCGCCTGCCGGGCGGAAACTTCGCCCTCCGTCCTGTTGAACTCCGCAAGCCGCCGTTTACCCCACCCCTTGCTCTTTCCGAACTTCTCCCCCAACGTTCTACCGGTGTGGGGCTTGCCTGCGTCACGGGCACGACGCAGCTCGGCCCACGCCTCCTCGAGCTCCGCCTGCCGCCGCCTCTCGGCCAACTCCGCTCGGCTCGCACCCACTTCCTTCCGGTAGAACGCCGTAAGTTGCTCGTCAGCCCACGTCTGGCTCTTACCGAACTTCTCCGCCAACGATCGGATGCCGTGGGGTTGACCGGTCTCAGCAGCACGACGCAACTCGGCCCACACCGGGTCCGACTCCGCATTCTGTGCTCCCGCTGGGTTCCTGAACTCCGCAAGCCGTTTGGTACCCCATGATTTTTTCTTTCCGAACTTCTCCGCCAACGTTTCACCGGTGTGGGTCTCGCCCGCGTCACGGGCACGACGCAACTCCGCCCACACCGCCTCACGCTCCGCCTCCCGCTGCTGCGCGGCCAACTGCTTCCGGGTCGTACCGCCCTCTCGTCTCCTGAACTCCGCAAGCAGCTCTCGACCCCAGCCCGCACTACGCCCGAACTTGGGCCCCAACGTGTCACCGGTGTGGGGCTTACCGATGTCACGAGCACGACGTACTTCGGCCCAGACTTCCTCGAAATTCATCGGCTGCTTATCCGCATTCGATCGAGGCGCCCGCTCCCCAGCCCCTCGCACATCGGCCTCGCCACCCGGAACAGCCGCGGACGGGCCGGCCTCAGCGCCGCCAACACTCCACGACTGCTCAGCGGTCTCCGGATCAAACGACCACGACCCCAGATCGGCCGCCAGCTCGGCGGCGTCCAGATCGAATCCCCAAGTCATGGGAATATCCGGCGACTCGGCGGTCATGCCACGGCCTTGACCGCCGCTCGTGTCTTCATCGAACCCCGGGAGATCCGCCAACGGGTCGGGCCCCGCTCCGGCGTGGACGGCCATTCCCGAACCCGCCGACTCCAACCTGGCCGCCAAATCCCGGGAGAACTGCACCGCGTAGTCATGGCCATATTCACCAGCCCGGGCCGCAACCATGGCCACCACGTCATCCAGCGACACGCCCGCGTCGCCGCGCGCCAGCGTCATCACGTCATGCGTGCCCTGCACGATCCGCACCGCCGCATCACGCGGCGAATCCACCAACTGAGCCCACTCGGCCTCCCGGCGGAGATCCGACTCCGTCCACTCCGCCACGCTGACCGCTGCCGGTTGTGCTTCGGCATCGCTGTCGATGCCCGGTTCGGACATGATCGTGTCGGTAGCCGTGGGGTCAGCGGCGGCGCCGAGCGACACCGTTTCCGGTTGCCCCGCCGGGTCAAATCTCTCGGTCGCGTCGCCGGGCCCGACTGGCCTGCGTGCGGCCCCCTCATCAACCGCACTTTCGGCCCGGGCCCGCTTGCGGCCACCGCCCGCACCATGCGAGGCGGTTTCGTCCTGGGACTGCCCAGGCGCGAGTTGCGGCTGGAGCTCGCCGCGCACCCGCTCGACCAACGCCCGGGCGCTCTGCACCCGATTCCGCAAGTCCGCCAGCTCAGCACCATCGAACCCGCCCCGCTCCAACATCGTCGACCACATCTCAACCCGAGGCCGCAACGCGGGCATGTAACTCTCTGGCGCGTGGGCAAGAATCCCTCGCAAGGAATCCACCGACGTCGTCATCTCGGAAACCAACCGCGACCGCTCGGCCGCGATCACGTCGGCCGCCGTGCCACCAACGGCGTCGCTCTCCACGGACTGCTCAACTGCCGGCGCATCCGTTAGCTGCGCCGTCTCCGCCGACTCCGACTCCGACTCGGTCACCGGTGCCGGTTCTGAAACCCGCTGCGGCTCAACGACAACGGTGGCATCTGCTGAGGGACCGCCGGATGCCGGCACGCCATCCCCAGAATCCGCGGCATCGCCGGTGTCCTTGATTTCGGCGAGTCGTCGCCGACCCCACATCTGACTCTTCCCGAACTTCGCCCCCAATTTTCTGGCGTTGTAGGGTGTGCCCGCGTCCCGAGCGCGACGGGCCTCCACTCGCCCCGCTTCCCGTTGCTGCTCGTCCAAGTCCTGCCGGCTCGCACCGCCTTCGCCCCTGATCTCGGCAAGCCGCGTCGAACCCCACATCTCACTTTTCCCGAACTTATCCCCCAGTGTCGCTGCGTTGTAGGGTTCACCCGCATCACGAGCACGACGCGCTTCCGCACGCCCCGCCTCCCGTTCCTGCTCCTCCGCATCGTGTCGGCTTGCCGGAACCCCCGCACCCCGGAGCTCCGCAAGCCGTGCCAAACCCCACTCTTTGCTCCTCCCGAACTTCTCCCCCAATTCGAGGGCGCTATAGGGCGTGCCCGCATCCGCAGCACGCCGCGCCTCCACCCGTGCCGCCTCTCGTTCCTGCTTCTCCAACGCCTGCCTGCTCGCACCCTCAGCCTTGATTTCCCGAAGCCGCGCCTCGCCCCATTTCACGACCTTTTGGTACCTATCCGCCAACGTCCGTCCGGTGTAAGGCTCACCCTCGTCCCGAGCACGACGCGCCTCCACCCGCGCCTCTTCCCGCAGCGCCTCGTCCAAATCCCGCTGGCTTACCGCGCCCTCCGCCCGGATTTCCCGAAGCCGCGCCAAACCCCACTCTTCGCTCTTCCCGAACTTCTCCCCCAACCTCCTACCGCTGTAGGGCCTGCCGCTTTCCCGACCACGACGCGCCTCCTGTTGCGCCGCCTCCTTTTTCTGCGCTTCCAATGCCTTTTGGTCCGCACTATCCCCAACGCCGATCTCACGAAGCCGCGCCGAAGCCCACCCTTGACTCTTCCCGAACTTCGCCGCCAACGACCGGCGGCTGTGGGGTGTACCCGCGTCCAGAGCGCGCCGCGCCTCCACCCGCGCCGCCTCCTGGAGCTGCTGTGGATTCTCTTGGACCTGCCCCACCGCCTCCTGGGCCGTCTCCGATGCCTGCTCGCCCGCCTCGGGGCGCCCCTGCCCACTACCCGCAAGGTCACGCTTGATTTCCGTAAGCCGGTCCCGGCCCCACCGCGCGCTCATCCCATATTTCTTCGCCAACGTCGCACCGCTGTAGGGCGTGCCCGCGTCGCGAGCACGCCGCGCCTCCACCCGCGCCTCTTCCCTCAACCGCTCAGGGTTATGACGGCTTTCGGCCGCGGCGCCGGCCTCCGCTGCCGTGCGTTCACTACCTTCGTCGACCGCATCATCGATACGCCGCTGGTCGCGGCTACTGCCCTCACCTCGATCCGTTCCGCCAACACCACGGTCACTGGCCGCACCGGACACCGACGGCCCCGCCGCACCCGCTGCCGTGGATTCGTCGGCGCCCGGCCGGGAATCCAGACCGTCCTGGAACGACTGTGCGGCGGGACGAGCGTCCAACCCCCTTCGCACCTGCTCGACCAACGTCCGGGCGTTCGCCACCCGCGTCCGCAAGTCCGCCAGCTCGACACCATCGAACCCACCCCGCTCCAACATTTCCGACCACAGCTCAAGCGGCTGCCGCAACTTCGGCAGAAAGCCTTCTGGCGCACGGGAAAGAAGCCCTCGCAAGGAATCCGCCGAGCTGGCCATCTCAGAAATCAACTGCGACCGCTCGTCCACACCGGCCGCCGACTCACCTTCCGACGCCGCCACCGTGTCAGCAACAGCCGCCCCCGGCTCCGGCGTATCCCAGCCAGATCTCCAGGGCTGGTTAATGGTCTCCGGATCAATCGACCAGGTCCCCAGGTCTGCCACCAGTTCGGCGGCGTCTGGATCGAATCCCCACGTCATCGGAATATCCGGCGACTCGGCGGTCACGCCACCCCGCTGACCGCTGTCCCCGGATTCCTCGAACCCCGGCAGGTCCGCCAATGGATCCGCCCCCGCTCCGGCGTGGACGGCCAAGCCCGTCCCCCCGGTACCAAGTCTGGCCGCCAGCTCCCGGGAAAACCGCACCGCATCGGCACGACCGAACGCATCGGCACGCGCCGCGACCAAGGCCACCACGTCATCCAGCGACAGACCGGCGTCGCCGCGAGCCAGCGCCACCACATCATGCGTGCCCTGCACGACCCACTCCGCCAGGTTGCGGGGCCCAACCACCGCCTTGGCGTGCTCGACCTCCCTACTAAGATCCGCCTCCGTCCACTCCGCCACACTGGCCAAGGTCGGTTGTTCCTCGGCACGACTCTGCATCCCGACCTCGGGGGCAGCCGTGCCGGGTGCTGTGGAGTGAGCGTTCGCGCCCGCGGGAACAGCAGTGTGCCCGGCATCCGCAGCCGGTGTTTCCACACCCGACGAATCAAGTCCCCCGATGCCCGATGCATCGCGGGCCGAACCACTAGCCTCACCCCGGATCTCCGCAAGCCTCGCCCAACCCCACGGTTGGCTCTTTCCGAACTTGTCCCCCAACGCCTTGCTGGTGTAGGGCTCACCCGCATCACGAGCACGACGCGCCTCCGCACGCGCCGCCTCTTTCAGCTGCTCCACCGGATTCTGCTGGCTTGCACCACCCTCAGCCTGGATCTCCCGAAGCCGATGCTGCCCCCACTCCCGGCTCTTCCCGAACTTCTCCCCCAACCTTGCGCCGGTGTAGGGCTCACCCGCATCACGAGCACGACGAGCCTCCGCACGCGCTTCCAGCCGCTCCCGCTCCTTCTCAGCCGACGCAGTCGCATTACTCGCGTGGTCTGCCTCCACAAGCCGCGTCCGCGCCCACGCCTCACCTGTGTTGAACTTCGTCGCCAACGCCTTAGCGGTGTAGGTCTTGCCCTCGGCACGAGCACGGCGCACCTCCTCCCGCGCCGCTTCCCGCTTCCGTTCTTCCAAATCCAGCCGGTTCGCACCACCCTCATTGCCGATTTCCCCAAGCCGCGCCGAACCCCACACTTCGCTCTTCCCGAATTTCCTCCCCAACGCCGCGGCGTTGTAGGGCGTACCTGCGTCCCGAGCACGACGTGCCTCCGCACGTCCCGCTTCCCGCTCCTGCTCCGCCAAATCCTGCCTACTCGCACCACCCTCGCCGCTGATCTCCCGAAGCCGCTGCAGGCCCCACTCCCCGCTTCTCCCGAACTTCTTCCCCAACGCCGCGCCGTTGTAAGGCGAACCCGCGTCACGGGCACGACGGGCCTCCGCACGCGCCGCCTCTTTCAACTGCTCCACATCACGGAGCCATTCCGCCCTGGAGCGGGACGGCCCCGTGGGCCTGCGCTCGGCACCTTCATCGACCGGATCATCGGCATGCCGCCGCTTGCGTCCACCGCTTTCACCAACCGAAACCGTTCCCCCAACACCGCGTTCAGTGTCCTCACCAGACACCAACCCCGACTCACCCGGGCCCGAAGGTTCGTCACCACTTAGGTCGAGACCGACACCCTTGCTCTCCCCCGGCGAGGAGTGAGACTCACCCTCCCGGACTACTGCCTCCGCAGCGGTATCCGTGCCCGCCGTACCCAAATCCCATGCTGCCGTAGCCCACGACCGCGCCTCGGCCGCCGGATCCAACGACCACGTCCTCAGATCATGTGTCAGCTCGTCGGCGTTCTGATCGAATCCCCACGTCATGGGAATGTCCGTCGACTCGGTGGCCATGCCACCGCTCTGATCGCTGTTCGTGCCGTCCGCAAACCCCGGCAGGTCCGCCAATGGGTCTTTCCCGGCTCCAGCATGAACGGCTATTCCCGTTCCCCCGGTACCGAGTCTGGCCGCCAATTCCTGGGAGAACCGCCGGGCATCAGCATGGCCACGCTCGCCCGCCCGCGCGGCGACCAGGGCCACCACGTCATCCAGCGACACGCCCGCCTCGCCACGCGCCAGCGCCACCACATCATGAGTGCCCTGCACGATCCGCACCGCCGCATCACGCGGCCAATCCGCCAAATAAGCCCAGTCGACCTCCCGACGCAACTCCGACTCCGACCACCCGGCCACACCGGTCGACGTCGGTTGTTCCTCGGCATGGCCCGAGCCGGCCGTGTCGGTCGCGGCCGTGTCGGTCGCAGCCGTGTCGGTCGCGGTCGTGTCGCGTGCTGTGGAGGCGGCCTCGGCACCCACCGACACCGTCTCCGCACCCCCGGTCTCGGTCGGCCCCGGAACCACGGTCTCAGCCACGTCGCCAGGAACAGCCGTCGACGAACTCGCCAGCACATCCAGCCCGTCCTGTGCGCCACCGGTCTGCTGCGGCGCCTGAATCGGCCCCGGCTCCCCCACCGGCCGGGGACGAGTGCCATCCGGAGCAAACCGCATCCACCGCGGACCACGCCGACCACGCCCCGGCATCAACGCAACAACATCACGACCCAACCCCCGCGCCACCTCCGACGCCTGACCCGACGACACCACACCAGAACCCGACCCCTCCCCCGACACCAACACCACCGGACCCCCACCGGAATCACCCACATGACCACGCACAAACTCCGCAACCCCACCACCCGAAACCACATCCACCGGCACCGACACCCGCACCGCACCCACAGGCAACCCCACCGGGCCCACACCCGACACCGCACCACCCGAAGACACAACACCAGACAACCCCGGCACCACCGACGAACCCGGCACCACCGACGACCCCGGCGACTGCGGCCCACGATCACTTACGTTGGCCACACCCGCATTCCCCGCAACCGAACCCGCACCAGAACCCGCACCCGCAGAGGCAGCCGGAACGGCAGCTCCACCCACGGTCCCGTGCCCCGGCAACGTAGCCCCGCTGTCCGAACCCGGAACCACTCCCTCCGCCGGGGACGTCGACCCCGGCACCGCCGCATCCGAAGACGCAGCAGGAACATCAGTGGTGCCCATGCCCGTCAGCGGCTTGTCCACCAGCGAGCCTGGCACCTGGGCGGCGGGCTCTGCCGCCCGCGCACCGTCTAGCGGGGCATTCGACCTGTCCGCACCAAGGGGACCAGTGCCCGCGTGGTCGTTCGGCGAGTCGACGCGGGAATCGCCTACCGCCACATCACCGGTAGAGCCCACCGAACCACCCGGACCGGGCGAGCCCGGCCCCGCCGCCGGATGCCCGGTCCCCGCACCCGCACGATCCGCACCCGACGAGCCAACATCGGCATGGTCACTGCCAGCAACCGGGCCATACACCGGCGGTACACCGACTCGGGAACCCCCCGCCGTCACACCACCATCAGAAACCGACGAACCGCCCCGATAACCACCAGGGCTGTCCATAGGAGACGAACCGCGAGCGGCCTGCTCGTCACGCTGCGTCGAATCGGCACGAGAATCCCCTGCCGTCACACCACCATCGGAGACCGGCGTACCACCGTGGCTGACCGGACCCGACCCCGAATGCTCCGCCAAACCAGCAGGACTGTCCACAGCCGACGATCCTGGACCGGCGTGGCCGGCGGCAGCGGCCGGGCTGTATGCGGGCGGCGGCGAATCGGCACGAGAGCCGCCCGTCCGGACCGCATCGCCGGAGCCCGTCGAATCGCCGTGGAAAAGGTCGTCGCCCTGACGCGGGCTGTAGGGCGGCGGCGGCGTGCCCGGCCTGTCCTGGCCCTCCAGCGCACCCGGTGCCGCGGGGTCACCCTCATGCCGCGACACCGACCCGGTGTTCCCCGGCGTTCCCGGCACACCGGTCTGCGAGTCCTGGCCCACCGCGGCACCGGTCCCCACGTCCCTCGGCCCGCCACCAGGCGTGGTGATTCCGGCACCAGGCGTGGTGATTCCAGCACCAGGTGTGGTCATTCCGCCACGAGGCCCACCACCAAGCGTCGCCCCACCGCCACCAGGCGTGGTCACGCTAGCGGGCGGGGCTCCGGTGACGGGTGGAGTCACCCTGGTGTCCGGTACCCGGGGGTCATGAACGGGGCGACCCTCCGACGGCGCACCCGGGGACGGGGACAGGCCGGCCGCGCCTTCCCTGGCCACCGTGCCGTTTCCGCCTTGCGATGCACTGGACCCACCACCCAGCGGCGCTTTTTCGGTGTCGGAGCCGGCAGGCAGGAGGTTCGACGTCAGCGGAACACCCGAGCCGACCGACCCCGGTGTTAGGTCGCTTGCCGGTGTCCCGGAAGCGGGAACCGACACGCCAGAATCCACCTGGGACACCTCACTCGGAGCACCCGGCTTCTCGCTAAAAGTATCCACGGAGCCAGGCTTCTCGCCGAGGCTCTCCGAGGAGCCAGGCGTCTCGCCCGGCTGCGACTCGGACCCCGTCTTCACATCCCCGGATGTATCCGTGCCCGTGTCGGCACCGGCGGAATCCTCGTTCGCGCCCTCCCGAGCCCGACCCGCCGGAGTCAACTCACCCCGCACCGCCAACCCCGCCAAATTCCCCACACCCGAACCCAACGACTCCGACAACCCCGCAGTAAACGAAAACGGATTCCACTGCACCCCCTGACCACTGATCGCCCCATACCCCGCCTCACCCAACATCTCCGTCAAACCCTCCTCAATCGACTCCCCCAACCCCCCACCAAACCGCGCCGCCCACATCCCCCGCACCGACATCCCCGTGTAATCCTCCAGGTTTTTAGAGACCACATCAGCAAACTTCGCCATCGACCCCACCGGAAACTGCTCCGCATTCTCCTCCACCACATTCCGCACCGCCGCCTCCAACACCTCCTTATCGATCTTGTCCCCCAACCCCTGCACCAACACCCTCGTCACCGCATTCCCCACCACATTCCCCAACGCCGACAACGGCAACGTCAACAACCCACTAAACGACCCCACCCCCACCGCCATCAACGACGTCTGCGCATCCCACTTATCCCGCGTCCCCAACGCAAACTGCAACCCCTGCGCACCCGCATCCATCAACACCTGCAACCCCACCCCCACCACCTGACCCATCGCCAAATGCATAAACAACTGACCCCACCACCGCGACAACAAAAACCGCATCACCGCAAACCGCGCCGCCAACCACGCCATACTCCCCCCCGCCGTCGGCCCCGCCATCGCCACCGCCCACGCCACCTCCGCCAACAACAACACCAACCCACCCACCGTCACAAACTTCAAATACTGCACCTGCAACGCCAAATTCCGCACAAACCCCGCCAACTCCCGCAAACCCACACCACCCGACTCCAACACCGGACCAAACGCCCCCAACCGCTCCGCGAACCGATCCGCCGCCTTCCCCGAAAACTCCCCCCGCACCCGACCCACCACCTCCCGCACCGCCGGACCCAACACCTCCACCACCGCCGCATCCGACTCCAACCGCTCCGCCACCGCAAACAACGCATCCTCATCCGCATCCGTCATGTCCTCACCGGTCAACACCTGAAAAAGCCGCCTCACCCCCTCCGGCACCATCAAGGACATGCAAACCACCCAATCAGCTCATGCACTCGGACTAGGCCGAAACGACCATCGCGCCGGTAGTATGAGCCAACCATGCGGCCGTGCTAAACCGAGCACCCCTCAGGTACAGCGATTATGCTCTTTTTTCCTTTAAAAACCCGGAAATTCGGGCAACCTGCCCGCCTCCCGCCCCCCGCGCGCCCCCGCATCGAACGAACGTCGGCCAAGTGGGACGCGAGCTGGCGCCGCTGAGATCGCCGGAGCTCTCTCTCGGCCGCACAAACTTTCAGTAACGGCAACGCAACACTGCGATCAACGACGACTTTCCCGAATGGCGCCGCGCGCGTGCCCTGCCGTACCTTCCGCTGACTCGCCGTGGATTATCGGCGATTCTGACCAAAGATCACCGCCGTCGGCGAATCAGTGACGATTCCGCTGCGGTGCTCGCCCTGGCGGTAGCGGGTTGCAGGCGCGGTTGCGTCCGACTCAGGTCCGTCTGGCTCGGGCGCGGTCGGCTCGGCTATGCCGAACTCGGCCGTATTGAACTCGGCTGCGTCGAACTCGGCTGGGTCGGACTACGCCGGCTCGGACTGGGCGTGCTCGGACGCGTTCGTATCGTGAGCGGTCGGCTCGGATGCGGTCGTCTCGAACGCCGTCGGCTCGATCCACACCTCAACCCGAGTCGGCCCGTCGGCGTGCACGAACTGCGGCGGCACACCCAGCCCGACATCACGAGGCCCGAACCGCGCACCCTCAGACACGTTCCACTGCGCCATCCGCAGCTTGTCCTCCAACTCATTCGCAATGTAAGCGAAGTCCTGCCCCGCCTGCGACCCCCCATCGCCATGCGAATCCAGATCACCATGCACCACAAACCGAACACGAGGCTGCTGACCAAGCCGCGTCGCCTCAAGAAGATTACTCACCAACGGATACACCGCATAACGCGCACGCATCCGCGACGGCAGATCATCACCAACAACGAAACTCGCATCCGCCGGAACATCAGCGACAGCAGCCTCACCACCGACCGGCTCGGACTCAGCTAGCTGAGATGCGGCTGCGTCGGACCCAGCCTGCTCGGCCCCGGACAAGGCTGACTCGGGCGCGGCTGGCTCGGCTCTGGCTGGCTCGGGCGCGGTCGGCTCGGCTGCGTCGGCCTGGGCGGGCTCGGACTGGGCTGGCTCGGACGCGTTCGTATCGTGAGCGGTTGGCTCGGATGCGGTCGTCTCGAACGCCGTCGGCTCGATCCACACCTCAACCCGAGTCGGCCCGTCGGCGTGCACGAACTGCGGCGGCACACCCAGCCCGACATCACGAGGCCCGAACCGCGCACCCTCAGACACGTTCCACTGCGCCATCCGCAGCTTGTCCTCCAACTCATTCGCAATGTAAGCGAAGTCCTGCCCCGCCTGCGACCCCCCATCGCCATGCGAATCCAGATCACCATGCACCACAAACCGAACACGAGGCTGCTGACCAAGCCGCGTCGCCTCAAGAAGATTACTCACCAACGGATACACCGCATAACGCGCACGCATCCGCGACGGCAGATCATCACCAACAACGAAACTCGCATCCGCCGGAACATCAGCGACCGCAGCCTCACCACCGACCGGCTCGGCCACGGCCGGCCCAGCCACAACGCGCTCGGACCCAGCTGGCCCAACCACATCCGGCCCAGCCGCAACTGGCTCGGTCGCGGCTAGCTGAGGTGCGGTTGGCTGAGGTGCGGTTGGCTGAGATGCGGCTGCCTCGGCCCCGGCCGGCTCGACTCCGGACACGGCCGGCTCCCGCGTGCCTGACTCAGCCCCCTCCGGCCCGGAGACAGCCGGCTCGGACACGACCGGACCGGGCGCGGTCGGCTCGGGCGCGGTTGACTCGGGCGCGGTTGACTCGGGCGCGGTCGGCTCGATCCACACCTCAACCCGAGTCGGTCCCTCCGCTTGCACGAACTGCGGCGGCACACCCAGCCCGACATCACCGGGCTCGAACCGTGCACCCTCGGGCAGGTTCCACTGGGCGATCCGCAGCTTGTTCTCCAGCTCATTCGCAATGTAGGCGAAGTCCTGGCCCGCCTGCGACCCCTCATCGCCATGCGTGTCCAGATCACCATGCACCACGGCACGAACACGAGGCCGCTGACCAAGCCGCGTCGCCTCAAGAAGGTTGTTGACCAACGGATACACCGCATAGCGGGCACGCATCCGCGACGGCATGTCACTACCGAGAACGATGGTCGCATCCGCCGGAACACCAACGTCAGCGGACTTGGGTGGTGCGGCCGGCTCAGTTGCGGCTGCCTCGATCCACACTTCAACGCGGGTCGGCCCCTCGGCATGGAGGAAACGCGGCGTCGCCCCGAGCCCGACGTCACCTGGCCCGAATCGCTCATCCGCTGGAACATTCCATTGCGCTATGCGGAGTTTGTTGCTGAGTTCATTGGCGATGTAGGAGAAGTCTTGTTTCGCTTGTGATTCCTCGTTGCCGTGGGTGTCGAGGTCACCGTGCACGACGTAGCGGACGCGGGGCTGCTGGCCCTGCTGCTTGGCGTCGAGGACTTTGCCGACCAGCGGATAGAGGGCGTAGCGTGCGCGCATTCTGGATGGCGCGTCGTCACTGACGGTGAGGCTTGCGTCGGCGGGGGCGCCGCCGAGCGCTGGTTCGGTGCGAGCGCGGGCGAGTTCGAGCTCATAGGTCTGTTTCGCCTGCCACCACGCCTGCTGCGCGGCCTGCTCCCGGGCCGCCGCCGCACGCCAGGCCTGGTTCGCTTCCTGGTTCCGCGCGGCCGCCGCACGCTGGTCCCGTGGTCTTCCTTCGTGGTTAGCCTGGTTTTCGGCTTGCGTGGTCTGGGCGAGGGCGGCGCGGGCGGCGCGCTCTGCGTCGATCGCGGCGGCCCACTCGGTGTCGCGCTCGGCGAAGTCCTTCGTGGCGGTCACCAGACCGGCGGGCAGCTCGCCACCGCGGTCGCCGCGACGGACCACATAACCGGCGTCGAACCCGGCGTCGACGACGGCCTTCTGCTTGCCGATGCTGTATCTGCCCGGACTGGCGACGATGCGGAACTCCGCCCGGTGCATCCAGGTGCTGATAACGCCCTGCGGGGCATCCGTGGACGAGCTGGGCAGTGCTTTGCCTCCGGCGTGGGTCTCGGCCCCGTGCTCGGCCTCGGATTCGTGCGCGCCCTGGGCGAACAGGGGAATGTTCCACGCGCCGGCCGACCCGAACTCCTCACGACCGTCCCGGTAGGTCTCATGGCCGGGCGGCTGCGAAACCCCACCGGCGATCACCGGCGCGGTGAAAACGGCATGCCCGTTACCCGAACCGACTTCCTCATCCTCGGTCCGTGGGCTGGCCGTGGACCCTTCCATGTTGATGCGCCCGCTGGTCGAGGTGAGCGTGCCCCGGTCGGGAAGCCGAAGGTGCACCGCCACATCCACCCCCAACCCAGGCGGCAGATCGACCAGCAGCGCCTGCGCCCCGGGGTCGGCCAGCCTGCCCAGCAACGCCTCCAACCGGTGCGGGGAAAACCACGCCCGCAACATGCGGCGCACATCCGCATTCACCGTGCCCCCGGCCGCGGTGATGGCCCGCTCGGACGCGTTGATCAGATCATCGACCCGGCCGGCGAACTCCACCGCCCGGAACTGCCCGGGACCGGGCAGCACCTCGGTGTTGTCGGTTTGCCAGTGCCACACCGCGTCAGCCGCAGCCTCCGACACCGGGCGCTCGGTGATCGTGGCCGTGCGGGGTCGCTCGGCGACCTCGGCCGGCAGCGTGTCCTCCACTGCCGTGCGCACCCCGACACTGCGCGCGTCGGGGGCCGCCGCGATCCGCTCCCCATGCCGCTCGATACGCACATCGAACAACACCTCGGCACGATGCGCGGCCAACGCACCCGACACCCGCTCGGCACTGGTGTAGTTCTCCGACGAGGAACGCATCCGGGTACGGACCTGCTTCAACCACTCCCCGACATGCACCAGCCCCATGCCCGTGTTGCTGTAGGACGGACCGTGCTGCGGGGCCGACTCGCCACCCGTGGGCTTTGGCCCGTGCACGTAGATCGTGGGGGCTGCGATGCTGAAGAATTCCATGAGGACCCGGCTGGCGTGGCGCATGGTGCTGGCCACCACCGTCGCCGAACTCGCCTTGGCCGCCTCCCCGTGCGTGACCCCCTCGGCCACCGGCTCCCCCAGCAGCTCGGCCCCCACGTGAAGCTCATAGGTCTGCCCGCTGAACCTGTCTTCCAACCGCAGCGGCGTGCTGACCCCACCGTTGCCGGCGTCGCCGAGTTTGGCCTGCACAGTGGACAGGAAACGCTCCACCTCACGGTAGTTGTCATGCACGTTCTGCCCCGCCGAACGCGGCAGCAACCGATCCGCCTGCTCCGCCCCCAGCCGCTGCGAAAGCTGTTGGTGCAGCACGGGAATCCGATCGGTCAGGTCCACCGTCTCGGTCACCCCACCGCTCCAGGACGGCACGCCCAGCTTGTGCCCGGCAGGCACCGGCTTCACATTCCCTTCGTCGCTGGGCAACGTGAACTCGTCCATCGACTGTGGACCGGCGTCGGGTGCTTGTTCGGTGTCGCGAGCGCGCTGGGCGTCCACTTCGGCCTGTTTGGTCCTGATCTCCTGTAGCTGCTCGTCGGTGACCAGGACCGTTCCGGCCCGGGGCAGCGTGAACCGCTCCGCCGACTGAGCGGCGGGTTTCGACCCGAACAACCCGAACCGGTCGAGGTTGCCCACCGTGCGGACCTCGGCGGCGACCGTGGCCTCCACGTCCACCTCCACCAGGTGCAACTGGCGCGGCGCACCGGTCACCGAGTTCGTCTGGCTGCTGGTGACCGCATGGCCCTGCTTGCGCGACGAACTGACCGCCCACGGCGTGAGCTCTTCCAAGACCAGTCCGCCCGGCTTGATGGTGTTCTCGCCCTGCTGTGTGGACATGTCGCTGAGGACGATCATCGCCGGTTCGAGGGAGTTGGTGAAGCTCACGGTCGTGGTGGTGCCGCTGTAGGTGGTGCCGCCCCCGGTTACCGACCGGGTCGGCTGCTGCCACACCTTGACCGGGTTCCCATCGGCGCCGATCACCGGCTCCGGATCCCGCAGCATCAACGAGTACTCCACCGCGCCATGCTGGTCCCGGCGACGCCGCGGCGACAACAACCCATCCAACCGGAACTTGCGGCTCAGACTGCGCGGATTTCCCCGCAGCGCACCCAACGACATACCCCGCTCCACCATGCGGCCGTTATCGCCCAACTCCCAACTGGAATGCCCCGAAAGCGCCCTGAGCTGGGCGAACGCCGAATCCCGCAGATGCTTCAACCCATGCAACGACACCACCGGCACCCCATCCAGCGCCCGCGACAACCCCGCCCGCAACGACCCATCGGTCGCCGCAACCTGCGAGCGCCCAACCGGCTCCACCGCCGAATTCTTCAACAACTCCAACTCGGTCTTGAGCTGATCGGCCTGCCACGCGGGCAACTCCACCACCACATCGGTCTCCACCACACCGGGCCGACGACCCTCCTCCTCGGCCGTGGCATCCACGATCGGCAGATCCCGCACCGCGGGGGTATGCACCCCCGGCTTGCCGACAGTCACCCCCTTGACCAAGGTGTTCCACTCCTGCCAATGCGACCCCGACGCGGTATAGCGCACCCGGTAAGCCAGCCGCTTGCGCGGCTCCTGCCCCACCGCACCCGCATCGGTCAGCTCGGTGCTGCGGGGGCCGCCGAGGGACACTTCGGTGTTCTCTCCGGTGGCCGAGGACTTGGTCCGGTTGAACGTGAGCTTGTGGTACGCGGTGAGGATCGAGGTGTTGCCCGCCAGCACCGAATACACCCGGGCCACCAGTCCTGTCCCGGCCGTCCAGGTCACCGCCCGGCTGTGCTGCACACTGTCGGACTCGGTGCTGGTCTGCGTGGCCGCCACCGACGCGGCCGGCCCCAGATCCTCGACCTCCAACACCTGCGCGGCCACCTTCAGCGAGGCGTGATAATCATGCCCCCGCCCATGCTCGACCAACTCCACCATCGTGGCCTGATCAGTGAACATCTCCTCGGCCACCCGCGACGAAGACAACCGCTCGTCCGAAGTCGCCGCGTCGATCTGCTCGCCCCGCGCCAACTGCCGGTCGGCCTTACCCGAGATGCCGCCGGCCAGCTTCGGATCACCGAAATCGGTCACCAGCGTGGCATCCCGCCACGCCCACCGATGATGCCCCGGAATTGTCCGCGCCGAATCGCGCAGAATCCGCGCCAGCTTCGCCCCCGCACCGCTGGAGGCCAACGCCGCCCCGGTGATCCCGGCAGCCCGGTGCGAATGCGGCTGGTTGTCGCCATCGACCAGACCAGCCCTGCCCGCCAACTCCGACGGGGTCCAGTGGGCGGCGTCGATGGCCTCGGGGAACGTGATCGGCGACCGGCCGGGCGCCCGGACCTGCAGATCGTAAACGGTGCGGTACCGCACCACCGTGGCCTTGCCCGCCGCGGCTTCACCGCTGCTCGAGGCTTGGGTGAACTGCTGGTCACGACTACGCCCCCCGCCGGCGGCGGCCCACGGGCCGGTCGCGACGGTCAGCACGCCAAAATCCATACCCGGGCCCAACGCCACCGACCCGTTGACGTCCCGGGACGCACCGAACTGACTCGTCGTCGTCGTGCCCTCCTTACCGGAGGCAACCAGCGACGCATTCTCGATCGTCTCCAGGTAGGCGACCTGCCGCGCCACCGCGCGCATCTGCACGCGGCGGGTGCGGCTTGGCAGCAACCGGGTCAGCGGATTACCCGAGGGCAACAACGCCTCCGAGGACACCCAACCCCGGCCTGCCGCTGCCTCCTGCGGGCTCACCGCCATCTTCGGCAAATGCTGCTCAATGCCCCGCTGGCTGATGAAGTTCCGCAGGGCCTCCCGCGCGTGGCTGCCCAGCGAACCGAACTGCGCGGCCACCTGGTCATAAATGCTCGGCGACCGACCGGGGTTGGTCTTGAGCCTGACGGGCTTGCCCTGGTAGTGACCGCGCACCGTGTCGCGGACACGCGCCCCCTCCAGCACCGACGAAGGCAACTCCGACGGCACCGGCACCGCGCGACCATGCTTCACCGGCCGCAACCCGGTGGGCACACTCAACTCGACGCCGACCGGGCCGGCGCCGGGATGATCATGCCCACCAATGATCTCGGTTGGACCGGTGCCGCGTCCTTGTCCGTCCACTTGGGACACTCGGAACGTCACCGGCACCTGCACCGCGGTCGCCCCGGCGTACTCGGTGTCGCCGCCGGGGGCCGGGCTCTCCGGCAGGGCGATGCTTACCGACTCGCGCAGCGTCTCGGCACGGTCCGTGCCCCGGCTCACCGCCGTCCCCGTCGGCACATCCACCAGCCCCAAGCCGAAGAGACCCGGCACCGCGGGAATGAAGAACACCTGCTGGAAATGCGGTTTGAAGCCCGACCGAGTCCCCGCCCCCGACGCGTAATCATGGGTCACGGTAGCCGAGGAGGCACCGCCCGGCCCCTCCACGGCGGCCCGTCCCGCCCAGTCGAACTCGGCCTGCACCCGGATCGTCCGATCACCGACCCGGAACTCCCGGCCATCCCCGAGCAAAGTGCCGACCTCGTTGCGCACCGCATGCTCCACCGCGTCCATGCCCTCGCCCTTGGGCACCAGGGCCTTGGCCGCCGCCACCACACGGTCCGCGCCCACCGTCGCGCTGACCTGCCGCGCCGGGCCCAACGACGCACTCCGCCGCAAATACCCCGGCAACCGCAACCGAGGCTTGGCAGCGATGCGGGGCTCACCGCCACCGGCCTTGCCCCCGACACCCACCGGTCCCGCGAACGCATCACCACGACCGTTGACGATGTCGCTCTCGGGCATGTCCGACTGCTCGGTCAGCGCGGTTGACGCCGCCGACTCCGACCACGGGGCCGACTCCGCCGAGTTCGCCGAGTCCGCCGAATCCACCGTGTCGGTCCGCTCGACGGTCTTAGTCCCTGCCGAGTCGGTCTGATTTATCGTGCTGCTGGGCCAAGACTGACGACGCCGCGACCCACTTTCTTCAGCGGTCGTGTGCCCGGCGTCCTCTGCCGGATCCTCCGCAATCGTGGACAACCGAGACGGCGCATTCTCCCGATCCCGGGAACCAGCACCGGTTGACCGATCCGACCCACTTTCTTCAGCGGTCGTGTGCCCGGCGTCCTCTGCCGGATCCTCCGCAATCGCGGACAACCGGGACGGCGCATTCGCGCGATCCCGGGAACCAGCACCGGTCGTCCGATCCGACCCACTTTCTTCGGTGGTCGTGTGCCCGGCGTCCTCTGCGGGATCCTCCGCAATCGTGGATAACCGGGACGGCGCATTCGCGCGATCCCGGGCATCAGCACCGTTTGACCGAGCAGCATCGCCCGCATCGGCCAACTGATAGAGCCGATCCAACAGCTCAAGCCGCTCCCGCTCCATCGCGTCATCAGAATCCAGGCTGCTGGTATCGCTCGCGGTCTCCAACGCCGACACCTCGCCGCCCGGCTCCGCCTCAACGCCCGGCCGCGGAAGGAACGCACCACCACCCGGCTCCGGACCCGCGCCACCACTCACGCTCACGCTCGCGGCCATGTACTGGTGCAGTCGCTGCAACAACATCTCGGCAGCCGCCCGATCGTCCGGAGCCCGCAACAATTGGTGCGCCATCACCAACCGGAACGGCTCCGGTGCCAGACGACCACCCAGCACCGCATCGGCAGCGGCGAACAACCCCGCCACCGCATCCGGCCCGTGCTGATTCATCACCCCCTGCAGCGCCGCATCAGCCTCGCCCATCAACGCATTCATCTCCCGCATCGCGGCATCACGCCGCGCCTGCCGCACCGTCCCCACCGCAGCCGCGGCATCCTGCGCCGCATTGCGCAGCGCCCCCACATCCATACCGCCCAACGTCGCCTGCTGCGCGATGTCCGACCACCACTCCACCCGCGCGCGCAATTCAGGTCCATACGAGGTCGAAGCATCAACCAACAACGGCCGCAACGAGTCCACCGACGCCGTCAACTCGGAAACCAACTGCGACCGCTCAGCCGCACCGGCCTCCGCCGACGGCCCACCGGCCTCCGGCACACCGGCAGCAGAACCCGTTGCCACGCCGGCTGAACCATCAACTTCCGCCCTGGCCTCACGAAGCCGCGCCAGGCCCCAGTCCCTGCCCTTGCCGAACTTCTTCCCCAACGCCGTACCGGTGATGGGCTCCCCCTCGGCAAGAGCGCGACGCGCCTCCGCACGCGCCCCCTCCCGCGCCTGATTCTCCGCTGGCCATTGGCTGACGCCGGTGACCCTGCCGACTTCAGCGGGCCGCTCCCGCCCCTGCTCAGACACATCCCCAGCAATGGCCGGCGCATCCGCTGACGGCCCACCCACCGCCGGCACACCAGCACCAGAACCCGATGCCTCGCCGGCTAAACCACCAACCTCGTTTCGGGCCTCATCAAGCCGCGCCATTCCCCAGAACCTGCCCTTGCCGAACTTATTCCCCAACGCGGTACCGTTGATGGGCTCCCTCTCGGCAAGAGCGCGACGCGCCTCCGCACGCGCCGCCTCCCGCATTTGCTCCTCTGTTGCCGACCGGGTCATACCAGTCTGAGCGGCAACCTCATCAATCCGCGCCCGCGCCCACCACGTACTCTTCTGGAACTTCTTCGCCAACGCCCTACGGCTGTAAGGCTTATTGTCGGCAAGAGCGCGACTCACCTCCGCACGCGCCGCCTCCTGCACCTGCTCCTCTGTTGCCGATTGGCTCGTACCGGTCTCACCGGCAACCTCCTCACGCGCCGCCTCGTGCACCTGCTCCTCTGTTGCCGATCGGCTTCTACCAGTCTCACCGGCAACCTCCTCAATCCGCGCCCGGCCCCAATCCTTGCCCTTGCCAAACTTCTGCCCCAGCGCCCTCACGGTGTAAGGCTCATTGTCCGCAATAGCGCGACGCGCCTCCGCACGCGCCGCCTCCCGCACCTGTTCCTCCGCTGCCATTCGGCTCGTACCAGTCTCATTGGCGACTTCATTAAGCCGCGCCCTGGCCCAAAAATCACTTCTGTTGAACTTGTTCCCCAACGCCTCGGCGGTGTAGGGCTGACCGTCGGCAAGAGCGCGACGCGCCTCCGCACGCGCGGCCTCACGCACCTGCTCCCTCGTTGCCTCCGAGGTTGCAGACGACTCACTGGAGACCTCATCGGACCGCGCCGGCGACGTCTCAGCAGCACCCGCAGCTACCGAATCATCCGTGCGAACTGCCGGGCCGGCGAACTCGTCGCCACCAGTCCCGAGGTCAAAAGCCGCATCCTGAGGCCCAGGCGCGGAATAAGACTGCACCTGATTGCGCACCTGCTCGACCAACGCCTGCGCATCATCCGCCCGCTTGCGCAGATTCGCCAGTCCCACACCATCAAACCCGCCCCGCCCCAACGCCTCCGACCACAGCTCAACGCGCTCCCGCAACCCAGGCATATAACCTTCGGGCCCGTCGGCCAACAGCCCTCGCAACGCATCCACCGACGCCGTCAAATCAGAAACCAAGCCCGATCGCTCAGCCGCCTCGCCAGCAACCGCCGGCGCATCCTCCGACACGACGACCGCCGGAGCATCCTCCGACGCCGCTCCATCACCGGGCTCAACCGCAGACGGCGAAACCGACGACTCGCCCTCCGTCGACGCATCAACCCCGGAGGCCGCCACATCGCGCGTTGAACCACCATCCTGAAGCGCGATCTCCCGAAGGCGGTCCCGACCCCACTGCCTGCTCCTGTTGAACTTCTCCCCCAACGTCCTGGCGTTGTAGGGCTGGCGCGCGTCACGAGCACGACGCGCCTCCGCACGCCCCGCCGCACGCTCCTGTTCCTCCACATCCGGCCACGTCACACCATCCGCTTCCTGGACCTCCCGAAGCCGCATCAGCCCCCACTGCCGGCTCTTGCCGAACATGTCGCCCAGCGTCGAACCGGTGTGGAACTCGTTGGCTTCGTGAGCACGACGCACCTCGGCTCGCGCCGCCTCCCGATCGCGTTCGTCCAAGTCCTGCCTGCGCGCACCGATCTCGTCAAGCCGATCCCGGCCCCACCTTTCGGCCTTTCCGAACTTCTCCGCCAACTCCGCACCGGTGTAGGGTTCGCCCGCTTCAAGAGCACGACGCGCCTCCGCCCGCGCCTCCGCCCGCAGGCGCTCCGCCGGGTTGCTCCTCCCGGCCGCGCCATCGGCCGCCGCGGAGGTTCCAGCGGCACTCTCGTCGACCGAATCCTCGGTAAGGGCTCGAGTAAGGCCATCGCCTTCACCGGCCGGAACCGTTGCGCCAGGACCATGATCGGTGTGCTCACCCGACACCGGCATCCCCGGCTGACCGTCGCCGGTGAACTCGTCCCACCCAGAACCCAATGACTGCTCGACGAGCATCGGGTCGAACGCCCACGACCCCATGCCATCACCAGACCCGGCCGCCAACGGCGCGGCCGACGACTCCCCCTCCATCGGCACATCGAACCCAGCGTCCAATGCATCGCGCGGTGCAGCACCACCCTCAAGCCCCGGCGCATCCTGCGACGCTACTGCTCCATCACCGGCATTCGCCCCCATCTCTCCCGCGTCCCACCCAGAACCCAATGACTGCTCGGCGAGCATCGAGTCAAACGCCCACGAACCCGCACCCTCACCAGGCCCGGACGCCAACGGCGCAGCCGACGGCTCACCCTCCATCAACACATCGAAGCCAGCGCCCAATACATCGCCTGGTGCAGCACCACCGTCAAGCAGCTCGATCTCCCGAAGCCGTTGCCGACCCCACTCCCTGCTCCTCCCGAACCTTTCGCCCAGCTGCGCAGCGGTGTAGGGCCTGCCGGCATCACGAGCACGACGCGCCTCCGCCCGCCCACTCGCCAACAAGCGCTGCGTCGATACATCGAAACTCGGCGCCGGCGCATCCTCCGACGCTACTGCTCCATCACCGGCATCCGCCCCCCTCTCTCCCGCGTCCCACCCAGAACCCAATGACTGCTCGACGAGCATCGGGTCAAACGCCCACGAACCCGCACCCTCACCAGACCCAGCCGCCAACGGCGCGGCCGACGACTCCCCCTCCATCGGCACATCGAACCCAGCGCCCACTACATCGCGCGGTGCAGCACCATCCTCAAGTACCCCAGCCTCCAGGAGGCGCAGCCGCCCCCACTCCTTGCTCTTCCCGAACTGCTCCCCCAACCTGACGGCGTTGTAGGGATTGCCAGCATCACGAGCACGACGCACCTCCTCCCGTGCCTCCGCCCGCAACCGCTCCTCCACCATCGCACGGTTCTCGCCAACCTCCCTGTTGACTTCCGCAAGCCGCGCCAAACCCCACTTGTAGCCCCTGTCGAACTTGCCCCCCAGCCGCCTTGCGGAGTACGGCTTACCGTCTGCAAGTGCACGACGCGCCTCCGCACGCGCCTCCTCCTTCGTCTTCGCCTCCTCCAGTTCCCGCCGCCGATGCGCCTCGTCGTCGGCCCGGATCTCATTTAGCCGCTCTCGGGCCCAGGTTGTGCTCATGTCGAACTTCGCCGCCAACTGCGCAGTGTCGTAGGGCTCGCCCGCGGCGCGCGCACGACGCGCCTCCTCCCGTGCCTCCGCCCGCAACCGCGCAGCCCTATTGCCCGCATCGGACGCCGGCGTCCCCGCAGCATTCGCGTCGGCCGAATCATCCGTAAGACCGTGGGTGAGGCCGCCGTCTTCACCGGCCGGAGGCGTTGCGCCAACACCGCGATCAGTGTCCTCAACAGACGTCGACGGTCCCGCCTCAGCCGGGCCCGCGTGCTGGCCGCCAGACGGCTCAAGGCCGAGATCGTTACCCGGCAAGAATCCCGGCATGAATTGAGGCTCGACCGCACTTGCCGACCAGTCCGCAAACTGCGGATCCAGGAGCCCCTCAGCCGCCAACGGATCAAACTCCAACGGCCCCGCGCCACTACCAGACGCGACACCCGACTGTGCGGCCGACGACTCGCCCTCCGCCGGCACAGCACCTCGGAATCCCGATGCCTCACCGGCTGAACCAGCATCGACCTCATGAATCCGCGCCAAGCCCCAGTCCTTGCCCTTTCCGAACCTCTCCCCCAACATCTCACCGGTAAGGCGCCGACCGGCGGCACGAGCACTACGCACCTCCTCCCGGGCCGCCTCGTGCTCCGATTCCCGCTCCTGCACATGCACGTCCGTCAGGGTGGTTCCACCCTCACCCCTGATTTCCGCAAGCCGCTGCCAGCCCCACACCACGCCTTTGCCGAACTTCCTGCCCAGCGTCGGACCGTCATAGGGCTTGTTTTCGGCACGAGCACGACGTGCCTCCGCACGCGCCTCTTCCCGCAGGCGCTGCTGCTCCTCCGCCTTTTGAGCCGACCGCGTCAAACCACCCTCGCGCGCGATCTGCGAAAGGATCCTCCGTCCCCACCTGGCGTCTTTGCCGAACCTCTGGCCCAGCGACGTACCGTTGTGCGGCTCACCCGCGTCACGAGCGCGACGCGCCTCCGCAAAAGCCGCTTCTTTCAGTTCCGTGCGGTTAGTCGGCACGGTCGTGGCATCGGGCCGCTCAGGACTGCGCGCGGCGCCGTCGCCGCTCGGATCCATTCCTCCGGCATCGCGCTCAGCCGCGTTCGCACCGAGAGTAGGCGACCCCACTTCTTCCGGACCCGGCTGCCCGTGACCCTCCATCGGACCGGGGCCGGCATCCGGCATCTCCACATCGTCCGGCAAGCCGCTATGCGTCCCTGGCGCACCCTGCGACGAATCCCCGGCCAGCCCAGCACCCTCAACACCACTCGCCGCCCAGTCATCAAGGCCCAAAGAACCAAACCCGGCCCCCAGCAAACCGTCCTCCGGCTCACCAAACCCAGTCCCCAGCAGACCATCCCCTGCCTCACCAAACCCAGTCCCCAGCAGACCATCCCCTGCCTCATCAAACCCAGCCCCCAGCAGACCATCCTCCGCCGCACCAAGCCCCTGGCCCAACCCGAACACATTCTCCATCGGGTCATCCCCGAAGGCCGATGCATCGCTGGTTTCACCATCATCCCCGGACCTGACCTCCGCCATACGCTCCCAACCCCACGCCTGGCTCTTCCCGAACCGCTCCCCCAACATCTGGCTGGTCAGGTGCTCACCCGCCGCACGAGCACGACGTGCCTCGGCACGCGCCGCCTCCCGATCCCGCTGTTCCAAATCCTGGTGACTCGCACCACCCTCATCCCGGATCTCCCGAAGCCGCTGCTGCCCCCACTCATTGCTCATCTGGAACTTCTGCCCCAACTCCCGACCGTTGAGGGGCCTTCCCGCGTCACGAGCACGGCGCGCCTCCGCACGCGCCGCCTCCCGTTTCGCCTCCTGGCTTTCGAAGGCCGACCCCGTGGTCACGCCATCGTCGGCTTCCTGAATCCGCTGCTGACCCCACGTCCTGCCCATGCCGAACATCTCACCCAAAGCCTTGGCCGTGTAGACCTTGCCCTCGGCACGAGCACGACGCACCTCTTCCCGTGCGGCCTCCCGTTTCTGCTGATCCCCCAACGTCGACGTATTCAATTCATTCGCGTGGCCCGTCTCCACAAGTACGTTCCGTGCCCACGTCTTGCCCTTGCCGTACATGTCGGCCAAACCGTCAACGGTGTACGGGTTGCCCTCGGCATGAGCACGCCGCACCTCCGCCCGCGCCGCCTCCCGCGCCCGCTCAGCCGCATCCGACCGGGTCACGCCTCCTTCTCTCTCGACTTCCGCCAGACGCAGCGTGCCCCACTTCGGTCCCTTGCCAAACTTTTCCCCCAACGCCTTCGCGGTGTAGGTCTCGCCCTGGGCAAAAGCGCGACGCACCTCCGCCCGCGCCTCTTCCCGCTGCTGCTCATCCAAATCCTGCCTCCGCAAGCCACCCTCATGCCTGATTTCCCCAAGCCGCGTCGAAGCCCACACTTCGCTCCGGCCGAATTTCCTCGCCAACTCCGTAGCGTTGTAGGGCCTACCCGCGTCACGAGCACGTCGCGCCTCGGCACGCCCTCTTTCCCGCTCCTGCTCCGCCAAGTCCGCCCGACTCGCACCGTCCTCATTGCTGATTTCCCGGAGCCGCGCCCAACCCCATTGTTTGCTCTTTCCGAACTTGTCCCCCAACGACTCACCGGTGTGGGGCGTACCGGCATCACGAGCGCGACGTGCTTCCTGTCGCGCCTCGTCCCGCTGCATCTCAACCGCCAGCGACCCCGTTTCCTGAACATCTCCGATCTCTCGAAGCCGCGAAATACCCCATTCTTTGCTCTTTCCGTACCTGTCCGCCAATGCCGCGCCGCTGAAGGGCCTACCCTCATCACGCGCACGTCGCGCCTCCGCACGCGCTCTTTCCCGAGTTTGTTCCTCCAGATCCGTTTGGCTCCCAATACCACCCTCACGCCTGATCTCCGCAAGCCGCGACCGGCCCCACTTCTCGCTCCTGCCGAACTTTTTCGCCAGTTCCGCACCGGACTGGTAGGGCGTACCCGCGTCACGAGCACGACGCGCTTCCGCACGCGCCGCCTCTTGCACCTGCTCGGCGTTCTGGTCGCCCTGCGAGGGCCCCGGCTGTGGCGGCTCCGCACGCCTCATTTCCCGCCGCTGCGCCGCCACGTCCTCTTGGCTTACACCGATCTCATGCCTGACCTCCGCAAGGCGCGTCCGGCCCCACTTTTCGCTCTTGCCGAACTTCTTCGCCAATTCCGCACCGCTGTAGGGCTCACCCGCGCCAAAAGCACGACGCGCTTCCGCACGCGCCTCCTCTCGCACCTGCTCACCTTCGTGGTCGATCACCGAGCGCCCCGGGCCCGCGGGCCTGCGGGAAGCACCTTCATCGACCCCATCGTCGGCGCGCCGCCGCTTGCGACCACCGCGGCCACCAACCGAAACCGGTGCCCCAGCAGCAGGAGCATTGTCCGCACCAGACACCGGCATCGCCGACGCACCCGCGCCCGAAGGCTCGCCGCCAACCAAGTCCGGACCGGCATCCTGGGTCGCCCCTGGCACGAATGGGGACCCGCCCTGCGAAGTCACCGCACCCGGGGCCGAAGGCTCGTCGTCACCCAAGTCGAGAGCGGCACCCTGATCCGCCTCTGACACCGAACCCGACTCGCCCTCCGGAGTCAATGCTCCTTCAACCGTCATCTCCGCCGCAGGCATCTGCGCGTCGGCCCACTCCCGCAGAGCGCTCTCCGGATCGAACGACCAGGTGGCCAGATCGGCCGCCAGTTCCGCCGACTCCGGGTCGAATCCCCACGTCATCGGAATATCCGGCGACCCTGCGGTCCGATCGCCGGCCTGACCGCCGTCCCCGAAGTCCTCGAACCCCGGCAGATCCGCCAACGGATCCGGCCCCGCTCCGGCACGGATCCCCATTCCCGTCCCCCGGGTACGAAGCCTGTCCGCCAATCCGCGGGAAAACCGCACGGCGTCGTTACGGCCGAACTCGCCGACCCTGGCCGCGACCAAAGCCACCACATCATCGAGCGACATACCCGCATTCCCCCGCGCCAGCGCCACCACATCATGCGTGCCCTGCACGATCCGCTCCGCCACATCACGCGGCCAATCCGTCAAATGAGCCCACTCAACCTCCCGACTCAGGTCCGCGTCCGTCCACTCCCCCACTTCGCTCGGTGCTGATTGATCGTCGGCCCGGCTCCGGTCCGCCCCGGATGCAGTCGAGTCACCAGCACCCCTGTCGGTCGCAGCCGTGTCAGTCTCAGCCGTGTCAGTCTCAGCCGTATCGCGCGCGGTGGAACCATCCTCGGCTCCGACCGATGCTGTCTCCGCGCCTCCGGTCTCGGCCGGCCCCGGAACCACAGTCTCGGCCACGCCACCAGGAACAGCCGTCGACGAACTCGCCAAAGCATCCAGCCCGTCACGCCCCTCACCCGTCTCCTGCGGCACGCGAATCGGACCCGGACCACCCACCGGCCGAGGACGCGACCCATCCGGAGCAAACCGCATCCACCGCGGACCACGCCGACCACGCCCCGGCATCAACGCAACAACATCACGACCCAACCCCCGCGCCACCTCCGACGCCTGACCCGACGACACCACACCAGAACCCGACCCCTCCCCCGACACCAACACCACCGGACCCCCACCGGAATCACCCACATGACCACGCACAAACTCCGCAACCCCACCACCCGAAACCACATCCACCGGCACCGACACCCGCACCGCACCCACAGGCAACCCCACCGGGCCCACACCCGACACACCACCACCCGAAGACACAACACCAGACAACCCCGGCACCACCGACGAACCCGACACCACCGACGACCCCGACACCACCGACGACACCGGCGACTGCGGCCCACGATCACTTACGTTGGCCACACCCGCATTCCCCGCAACCGAACCCGCACCAGAACCCGCACCCGCATGAACGCCTGGAACAGCCGCTCCACCCCACGCCGAGTTCTGTCCCGGCGACGCGGTTCCGCTCTCGGTACCCGGAACCGCTCCCTCCGCCGGGGATGTCGTCCCCGGCGCCGCGCCGTGAGAGGACACGCCGGGCGAATCCGTGGCGCCCGCCAACGGCGTTTCGGAGTGGGACGTGTGGGGCGTGGCGCCCACAGCTGGCGCACTGTCCGCCGAAGCAGCCGGACTGTCCACACCAGACGGTGTGTTGCCCGCTGCCGGTGCACTGTCAGCCGCAGCATCCGGTCTGTCCACACCAGACGGAGTAATGCCCGTGTGGTGTGCCTGCGGTGAAGCGGACGGGGGACCCCCTGCCATCACACCACCATCAGAGACCGGCCCGCCGTGGTTGAGCGAACCCGATTCCGGCACCGGCGCCGAATTCCCCACCGGCACACCGTCGGCACCAGACGAACCAATACCAGCCTGATCGCCACCAGCAACAGGGCCAAATACCGGTGGCGCACCGGCACGCGAACCACCCGCCGTCACACCACCATCAGAAACCGACGAACCACCCCGGTAGCCACCAAGACCGTCCACATGAGACGAACCGGCTGCGGCGTGACCATCACCGGTACGCGGGCCCCCTGCCGTCACACCACCATCGGAGACCGACGAACCACCCTGGTTGGGCGAACCCGATCCCGGCACCGGCACCGAGTGCCCCGCCAAATCACCGGGACCGTCCACACCGGACGAACCAGGGGCGGCGTGGCCGGCACCAGCAGGCGGGCTATAGGCGGGAGGCGGAGTAGCGGGACGGCCACCCCCCATCCCGGTCGCACCCTCGGAACCCGGCGACTCGCCGTGAACCGGGCCATGCCCCAAAGGCGGGCTATACGCGGGCGGCGGAGCGGTGGCAGTGCCACCATCCACCCCGGTCATACCCTCGGAACCCGGCGACTCACCGTGAACCGGGCCATGCCCCAAAGGCGGGCTGTACGGCGGCGGCGCACCCAGGCTGTCCTGGCCCGCTAGCGCACCCGGCGCCGTGCCACCACCCTCATGCGGCGACACCGACCCGGTGTTCCCCGGCGTGCCCGACACACCGGTCTGGGAGTCCTGGCCCACAGGGGCACCGGTCCCCAGACCCCCTTGCCCGCCACCGGGTGTGGTCATTCCACCACCAGTCGTCGCCGCGCCACCACCAGGCGCGGCACCGCCACCAGGCACGGCCCCGCTAGCAGGCACGGCCCCGCTAGCAGACGGGGCTCCGGTGACGGGTGGGGTCACCCTCGTGTCCGGTACCCGGGGGTCATGAACGGGGCGACCCTCCGACGACGTACCCGAGGACGGGAACACACCAGCCCCGTCTTGCCCGGCCACCGTGCCGTTTCCGCCTTGCGATGCGCCAGAACCACCACCAAGCGGAGCCGGACCCACTGCCGGACCCACTGCCGGACCCGCTGCCGGAACCGAGCCGGCCGACTGGAAGCCCGACGTCAGCGCAACGCCCGACCCCATCGAATCCGGTGCCGAACCCGCACCCGGGTCACTGGCCGGTGTTCCGGAGCCGGGCACCGACACCCCGGAATCCACATTGGGCAGACCGTTCGAAGATCCGGGCCGTTCGCTGCCGGTGTCCGGAGAGCCAGACGTTTCGCCGGTCTGCGACTCAGACTCCGGCTTCACCTCCTCAACCGAGTCAGCATTCGAGTCGGTACCGGCGGAATCCTCGTTCGCGCCCTCCCGAGCCCGACCCGCCGGAGTCAACTCACCCCGCACCGCCAACCCCGCCAGATTCCCCACACCCGAACCCAACGACTCCGACAACCCCGCAGTAAACGAAAACGGATTCCACTGCACCCCCTGACCACTAATCGCCCCATACCCCGCCTCACCCAACATCTCCGTCAAACCCTCCTCAATCGACTCCCCCAACCCCCCACCAAACCGCGCCGCCCACATCCCCCGCACCGACATCCCCGTGTAATCCTCCAGGTTTTTAGAGACCACATCAGCAAACTTCGCCATCGACCCCACCGGAAACTGCTCCGCATTCTCCTCCACCACATTCCGCACCGCCGCCTCCAACACCTCCTTATCGATCTTGTCCCCCAACCCCTGCACCAACACCCTCGTCACCGCATTCCCCACCACATTCCCCAACGCCGACAACGGCAACGTCAACAACCCACTAAACGACCCCACCCCCACCGCCATCAACGACGTCTGCGCATCCCACTTATCCCGCGTCCCCAACGCAAACTGCAACCCCTGCGCACCCGCATCCATCAACACCTGCAACCCAACACCCACCACCTGACCCATCGCCAAATGCATAAACAACTGACCCCACCACCGCGACAACAAAAACCGCATCACCGCAAACCGCGCCGCCAACCACGCCATACTCCCCCCCGCCGTCGGCCCCGCCATCGCCACCGCCCACGCAATCTCCGCCAACAACAACACCAACCCACCCACCGTCACAAACTTCAAATACTGCACCTGCAACGCCAAATTCCGCACAAACCCCGCCAACTCCCGCAACCCCGCACCCCCCGCATCCAGCGCCGGACCAAACGCCTCCAACCGCTCCGCGAACCGATCCGCCGCCTTCCCCGAAAACTCCCCCCGCACCCGACCCACCACCTCCCGCACCACCGGACCCAACACCTCCACCACCGCCGCATCCGACTCCAACCGCTCCGCCACCGCAAACAACGCATCCTCATCCGCATCCGTCATGTCCTCACCGGTCAACACCTGAAAAAGCCGCCTCACCCCCTCCGGCACCATCAAGGACATGCAAAATCACCCATTCAGCTCACACTCGGACTAGGCCGAAACGACCATCGTGCCGGTAGTATGAGCCAGCCAAGCCCCTGCGCTAAACCGTTCCCCCGGACACGTGCAGCGATTATGCGTCTTCGGCCATAAAAAACCAGGAAATTCGGGCAATGGCGGCCCAGTTCCGGCCCGCCGTCGTACCGATTCAGACAGCCCCGTTACCGCCCCGCAACTTATTACCGCCCCGCAACGCTGGCAAGATCACGAACCGACTCCGCATCTCTCGCATCAGCTTGCGTCTAGGCATAGACCTTGCCGAGGCGGCCAAATCCTATCTCAACCCCCGCGACCCTCGGCAACCAGACCACGACAACCGGCGACCAACGGGCGCCCGGTCATGACCCACTCACCGCAGGCAGCGGCCCCTGCCACCGCACCCATGCCCGCGAACACCCGGGCATGGGGAAAATCGGGCAACTCCCCGGTCAGTTTTCGGCAGCGCCGTTAGGCCAAGACAAACGGCGTCGGGCCGCCCTGGCGCCGTCGCGGACGCCACTTTCGGACCCTTGACCGGTGGTTTCAATGGAAAGCGGCACGCTGGTTTCCCTTGACATCGCCGGTGCTCCCGCCTCATTCCTGATCTCCCGATTCCGCTGCCGAGCCCATTTCATGCTTCTTCCGAACTTCTTCGCCAACGCCTCAGCGGCGTAGGGGTGGCCCGCGTCGCGGGCACGGCGCGCCTCCACCCGCGCCTCCTCCCGCAACTGCGCCCCCATGTCGCGCCGGCTCAGACCACCCTCGGCCTTGATCTCGGCCAGTCGCGACCGCCCCCAGTCCCTGCTCCGTCCGAACTTTTCCGCCAAGCCCACAGCGGTGTAGGGCCTGCCCTCGTCGCGGGCACGACGCGCCTCCGCCCACGCCTCCTCCCACTGACGCCCTTGCCCCTGCGAAGCCGCCGAGGTCGTATCGTCCCCACCTCTGATCTCCCGAAGCCGCATACACCCCCATTCAGCGGTCTTGCCGAACGTCGCCGCCAGCGACGCGCCGGAGGGGGGCTTGCCCTCGGCAAGCGCACTACGCGCCGCCAGACGCGCCTGCTCCCGCACCTGCTCTTCCCAAGCCAACCGGCTCGTACCATCCGCTACCTGGATTTCCCGAAGTCGCGCCTGACCCCAATCCTCGCCCCTCCCGAACCTTGCCCCCAGCTCTATAGCCGAAATCGGCTTGCCCTCGGCAAGCGCACTACGCGCCGCCAGACGCGCCTGCTCCCGCATCTGCTCCTGCTGCTGCTCCGCCGTGGTCTGCCAGCGCACACCACCCTCAGCCCTGAGTTCCGCAAGCCGCGCCCGACCCCACCTATCGCTGAACCCGAACTTCTCCCCCAACGCCGCGCCGGTATAGGCCTGACCCGCATCATGAGCCCGACGCGCCTCCTGCCGCGCCTTCTCTTTCACCTGCTGACCATCATCAAATCGCTGGGCCCGGCCACCGGGCCCCGGATGCCTCCCCGCGACGCCTGCACTGATCGATTCGCTTTCTCCGGCACCACGACCGGACGCGTCCTCATCGGCGTTCGACAGCCCCACGTCATCCGGACTCGGGACTCCGGCACCCGCTCCAGCAGCTTGCACGTGCACACCTACGTCCGGCATCCGCTCCGGCAGCCCCGAAACATCGACCACCCCATCGCTGCGCAGCCGCTCCACCAACGCCCTGGCATCACTCACCCGCTTCCGCAACGCCGGCAGATCCACACCATCGAGCCCGTGCCGACCCAGCGTCGCCCACCAATGCTCGACCCGCCCCCGCAATCGAGGCAAATAATCGTCCGGCGCACGAACCAAAGACCGTCGCAACGAAGCGACCAAATCCCCCAGCTCGGCAATCAATTGCGCCCGCTCACCCCCATCAACGCCCCCCGCCGACGCGATCTCGGACGACCCCACGCCCGCCGGATCACCAGCACCCCGTCCCGCTCCCCACGGCCGCCCCTCGGCTGCCGACTCAAAGCGCATACCATCGGCATCGACACTGCACGGAGGCTCCGGAAGAGTAGGCAGATCCGCCTGCGGAACCGACTGCGTCCACGCCATCCCGGCAGCCAGCCAAGGATTCAGCTGCGACCGGTCAGCCGCCGCCACGTCCGCCGACGGGGCATCCGGCCTCGGCGCACCGCCCGCAGAACCCGATGCATCGTCGGCTGGACGACCGCCCTCATACCTGATCTCCCGAAGCCGCCGCTGACCCCATTCTTCGCTCCGCTGGAACTGCTCCCCCAACACCACAGCGGTGTAGGGCTTACCCGCGTCACGAGCACGACGCGCCTCCACCCGCGCCGCCTCCCGCACCTGCTCCTCCAGAACCTGCCGGGTCACACTGCCCTCGTCTTTGATTTCCGCAAGCCGTTGCCGACCCCACTCCTTGCCCCTTCCGAACTTCGCCCCCAACATTGCAGCGGTGTAGAGGTCGCCCGCATCACGAGCACGACGCGCCTCCGCACGCGCCTCCGCACGCAACTGTCCGTCCGCTTCCTGCCAGCTCAGACCACTGTCGACTTCCGCAAGCCGTTGCCGACCCCACCCTGCGCTCTTTCCGTACTTCTCCCCCAACGCCGTGCCGTTGTAGGGCTTACCCGCGTCACGAGCACGACGCGCCTGCACCCGCGCCGCCTCCCGCGCCCGCGCTTCCACATCCTGCCGGCTCAACCCATCGTCATCGTCGGCTTCCGCAAGCCGTAGCCGACCCCACCCTTCGCTCTTTCCGAATTGGTTCGCCAGCCCGGCAGCGGTGTAGGGCCCGCCCGCGTGGCGTGCACGCCGGGCCTCCGCACGCGCCGCCTCGCGCACCTGCTCGTCCATTGCCGACGGATTCACGCCAAGCTCGCTGCGGACCTCCGCCAGCCGCGCCGAAGCCCACCTCGGGCCCCTTCCGAACTTGTCCGCCAACCTCCTGGCGCTATAGGGCGTGCCGGTGACGAGAGCACGACGCGCCTCCGCACGCGCCGCGTCCCGTTCCCGCTCGGCCGACTCCGCCTGGCTCGGACCAACCTCTCTATTGACTTCGGCAGGCCGTAGCGGCTCGCCCGCGTCAGGGGCATGACGCGCCTCCGCACGCCCCGCCTCCGGCAGCCGCTCCGCCAATGCCGACCGCCGCACACGGTCCGCACTTTCTACCTCCGCAAGGCGCGTCGAGCCCCAAGACTTGCCCTTTCCGAACTTGTCCGCCAACGACTTGCCGGAGTGGGGCTCACCGGCATCACGAGCACGACGTGCTTCCGCCCGCGCCGCCTCCCGCAGATTCTCGCCGTCCTCCAATCCCGACTTGCCCGTGCCATCCTCTCTTCGGATCTCCGCAAGCCGTAGCCGACCCCACTCCTTGCCCTTACCGAACTTCCCGCCCAACGCCGCGCTGCTGTAGGGCTTACCCGCGTCACGGGCACGACGCGCCTCCGCCCGCGCCGCCTCATTGGCACTTCCCAGCCTTCTGGCCGCCTCCGCCGCCACGTGAGCGGGCCCCACCGGCCGACGCTGGGCACCCTCATCAACCGAATCATCCGCACGACCCCGCTTACGACTGCCGCGTTCACCAGCCGCCGGTCCCTCGCCACGATCACCCGCATCCACACCAAAAACCGACGCCCCGACACCTGGACCACCACCAACGCCACGCCCCTGCACACCGAACACCGACGCCCCACCACCCGAACCCACACCATCAACCGAACCACCACCAACACCACCCGCCGCCGCGACCAAACCCTCCCGGCGCAACCGCGCCACCAACGCCCACGCATCACCCACCCGCTTCCGCAACGCCACCACATCCACACCATCAAACCCACCCCGAGCCAACGTCTGCGACC